>JALZLQ010000007.1 GCA_030858605.1 Chloroflexota bacterium | reverse complement strand
GGCAGGCCATCCGGCCGGAGGTCCTCGCCGCCGGCGACGTCGACGAGGGCCCCACGCTCCTCCGGCCCAGCTGCCACGCGCAGGTGAACGTGACCGATGGAGATGCCGCCCAGGTCCCATACGGTGGCCACGCGCGGACCCTCCCCGCGATCGACGCTGGCCCACGTCGTGACGGGCCCGTCCGTGAGTCCCGCCCGGACCGGGATATCCACGGCCAGAGCGATCGGGTCGAGGAATGATCGGGTCATGGCCGGGATCGGCCGACGGAGCGGCGTCATGTACGGTGCGGCTGGCGGCCGGTCGAGCACGGTCCCATGCCCCCGGCCCGCCACCACGACAGCGGCCGCCCAGCCGGTATCGTCGGTCGCAGGGTCGTGCAGGCCCTCAGGTAGCCGCCGCCCGTCGATGATCTCGGGCGGGAATGAGTGCATGCCTCGATCGCCAGCCGTGCCGCGCCCGGCGTCCGCAGTGCGCCAGCTCTCGTCCGTGAGGATCTCGATGGTGGCATCGAGTGAGGTCTCCAGGCAGAATGAGCCGCGTCCGAGCGTCCCCAGCGGCGCTGCCGGCAGCCACCAGGGACCCGGTTGACCGTAGTAGTGGCAGAGGGCGACCACGACGTTCTGCCCGTCGGTCAGGTGCGGCGCCAGATCATGCTCGTCCCAGCCCAGGTGCTCCGGCTCGCTGCGTATGGGACCCCGCCCGACGAATCCGCCGTTGAGATACAGCTCGTAGCGGGAATCGCAGGTGACCCGCACGGGCAGACTCCGGGGGAGCGCAGCCACGGCGAAGGTCCGACGGAGGAGCACGGAACGGGCCTCGGTATCGGTCGACTTCCACCAGAAGGCTTCTTCGGGTGCACGGTCCCAGATCCAGCGTCCTCGCCACGGACCTCGCCAGGCATCCTCGGTCGTCATGCCGGGATCAGAATATGGCCAGGGGGTTCACCGGCGAGCCTGTCCCTCCGGGCAAGGCCAGCGGCGCCACGACGAACAGGAACTCGTACCGGCTGAGGTCGCGGCAGATCGCCGCCAGTGGCTCCACCCGGGCATGATCGAGCAGGACCAGGCCCATCGCCGCCAGGGCCAGCTGGTGGAACGCCAGCGGAAACCGGGAGACCGTCGTCCGTTCCTCCCGGTCGGCAACCACTTCGCCGTGGCCGTCCCCGGTGGCTCGGCCCAGGATGCGTGCGCCGACGGCGGTGATGTGCTCCGCGGCGTCGCCCGTATAGACGGCGATCTCGCGATCGTACATCCAGGCCGCCGCGTCAGGGCCTGGACCGGGCGACAGCGCGGACGGCCCCCCTACCCGCTCGCGCGCCTCGATACCGGCACGCACGACGAGCACGTCCCCTCTCCCGACCCGCACTCCGGCATGACGTTCGGCGGACTCGAGGTCTGCCGGCGTGATCTCGTGTGATGGCTCGAGCCAGTCCACGTCCAGTGCGGCGGGAACGTCGAGCAGCACCCCGCGGGAGAAGATCCCGTCGCGCTGGGCGAACACGGATCCGAAGCGGAGGCCCTCATCGTCAAGCGACTCGACGAACGGCCGGCCACCGTAGGCACGCCCGTCCGCACCACCGACATGACCCACGGCATCAAGATGCGTCACTCCCTGCTGGTGCGCCTCCAGCCCCAGGTAGTCCGCTGCGAAGGGCGGCAGGCCGGATCGCTCGTCGGGCCGGCCGTTGGCCATGAGTCGCCGATCCAGCTCGACTGCCGACGACGGAGCGCTCTCGCGGATGAGCGGCCTGGCCAACGAGACGGTCAGACCCGAGCGGACGAGTGCGGCGGCTTCGATCCGCTTGCCGGCCGAGATGTGGTTCAGCGTCCCGAGCTCGTCAGCCGGACCCCAGCGGCCCGCGTTGCTCAGCCGCCCAGCCAGCTCCAGGAGCTCCTCATCCGTCCTGTCCAGCTGGGCTCTTCGTCCGGTCACCTCGCTGAGGATCCTGCCGCTTCCTGCCGGCGGCGGACGTCGCGCATGTCCCAGGCCCTCGGGAAGGGACGTGGCTCATAGGCAAAGAACCCGGGCTCGGCGGTGCCACCCGAGCGCAGTCCTTGCCGATCAGGTCCCAGCGCACGCGCCACGGTGTTCATCGTCTTCGGACCGAGATCGGGCCACGCGCCGGTCTCGATCCGCTCGAGCAGCGCGTCGAGCGCGACCGTCACCTCGGCCGGCGTGAAGCTGCAATGGCCGGCTCGGTGGACGAACACCTGGCGCAAGAGCGAATCGTCGCCGGCGGCCCGGACGACGTCTGCGTAGGCGTGTTGATTGTCCTGTGTCACCAGCCCGTCGCCGTCCGTGTGCATCGAGAGGACCGGCACACCGCCGAGTTTCCCGCTGAAGACGATGTGCCGCTCGAGATAGGCAAGGGCGGCGGGGTCCGCCTCGATCCTGGGGGTGACCTCCAACGTCTGGAGATCGTCATCGAGGCGGATCCCTGCGGTGCCGTACAACGCCAAGACCTGGTCCTGGTCGATGGATGTCTCGAGCAGGCGCCTGTAGTCCACGCCGGTATTCCAGGACGGGTTGCCGCCCGCCTGCCGCTCGACCTGCTCGCGGGCCCAGAAGTAGACCAGGAAGCCGGGCTCCTCGAACCAGGCGATCTGGTTGCGCAACCGATCCTCGACATCGGAAGCTTCCGGTTCGGGCGATCCCGGCGCGTGCCAGCCGGGGATGTTCCCCACCGCGGCAGCCAGAGCCAGACGTGCCCGTCCTGCAAGTGTCGTCTGCGCCTCAGCCAGTAGGGACGTGGCCAGCGCAAGATTGGCCTCGGGATCGACGATGTTCGTCAGGGCCAGCTCGCTGTCGGGCGCGAGGAGCGTCTTCACCACGAACGCGATGTCGAGCTCGCGGTTGTGCACCGCCACCGCCCCGGCCATGTTGCCGCACATGGGCAGCGCTCCAGAGAGCAGACCGGGATACCGCTCCACGATGGCGGCCGTGATCAAGCCGCCGATGGACAGGCCCAGGCTGACCGTGCGGCGAGGTGTCCCGGCGGCCGCCGTAAAGGCATCCAGCAAGGAAGCGAAGTTCGCCAGGGACGACTCCAGCGGCCAGAAGATCGTGTTCGCTGCTCCAGCCACGGCATAGCCCTGGCTGGTGAGATCGCCGATGAGCGCGTCCTCCGGCGGCCACGGCGGGTGGCCCGCCTCGACCGGGATGGGCAGGCTGTAAAGCAGGAGGGTGCCGTTCCAGACATCCGAAACCTCGATCTGGTACCGCGAGCCGTCGGGCAGCGACCCGCTGTGACGTGTGAGTGACATGCGCGCATCCTAACGAAGTGGTCCTACAATGGAAAGCCATTCTGCCAGACAGAAGCCCTCGGTGACCGGTAGCCCACACTTCCAAGGGAGGTCCTCATGCCTCGAACCAATGCGAACGGGGTCGAGATCGAGTACGAGACGTTCGGGGACCCAGCACAGGTGCCCATCGTGCTGCTCAGCGGCGGCGGTGCCCAGCTGACCTTCTGGCAGGAGCCGTTCTGCGAGGACCTGGCCAGCCGTGGCTTCTGCGTCGTGCGCATGGACAACCGGGATGCCGGTCTGTCGACATCATTCGAGGCGGCGGGCGTGCCGAACGTGCCGGCCGTTCGCGAAGGCCGGGAGCAGGCACCTTACCTGCTCGCCGACATGGCGCAGGACACCGTGGACGTCCTCGATGACCTGGGCGCCAAAGCGGGCCACATAGTGGGGATCTCCCTGGGCGGATACATCGCCCAGGTCATGGCCATCGACCATCCGGACCGGACCCTGAGCATCGTTTCGATGGCGTCGGGGGTGGGCGGACCTGACAACATCTATGGGGCTCCGGACGGCGGCTGGCACGACGACGACGAGACGCAGGCCGCCCAGACCTTCGAGGAGTCGGTGGAGAGTCGCCTGGATGAGATCCAGTGGATGAGCACGCCCCAGTACTTCGACCGCGACGTGATCCGCCCGCGGATCATCAGGTCGATGCGTCGAGGAGGCAACCCGGACGGCGCCGAACGCCAGGCCGCGGCGGTCCACGCCAGTGGCTCGCGTGCCGAGGCCTTGCGCGAGTCACGCGTTCCGGCGCTCATCCTCCACGGTGCCCTCGATCCGCACCTGCCGGTCGAGAATGCCCACCGGACGGCCGCAGCCATGCCAGGCTCCCGACTGGTCATCATGCCCGACCTCTCCCACGATCTGCCGGATCAGAAGTGGGCTGAGGTCATCGACCTGATAGTCGAGCATGCTCGCCAGGCCGAGGGACGCCCGCTCCCCTGACTCAGTCGCTACCCGACGGCGATCCGAGCACCCGACGAGCGCTGGCCGGGATGGGGGCTCCGGCGAAGTGACAGGCCGCCGCGTGGCCTGGCGAGTACTCCACGAGGGCCGGATCCTGCTCCGCACAGACCGCCTGCGCCAGGGGGCAGCGCGTCCGGAACCGGCAGCCCGACGGCGGGTCGGCCGGGCTCGGGAGTTCCCCCTCAAGGACGATCAACTCTCTGCGGCCCTTGCTCTTTGGGTTCGGTACCGCTGACAGGAGGGCAGCCGTGTAAGGGTGCAGCGGCCGCTCCATCAGCTCCTGTGGCGATGCCGTCTCGACGATCCTGCCGAGGTACATCACGGCCACGCGATCGGAGATGTGAGCCACCACCCCCAGGTTGTGCGCGATGAACAGGAACGTCAGGTTGAAAGTCTTCTTGAGTTCCAGCAGCAGGTTGAGCACCTGCGACTGCACCGATACGTCGAGCGCAGAGATAGGCTCGTCGGCCACCAGGAAGCGCGGCTCCAGGATCAGCGCCCGCGCGATGCCGATGCGCTGCCGTTGCCCACCAGAGAACTCGTGGGGGTAGCGGTCGAGGCTGTCAGCGCCAAGCCCCACGCGTTCGATCATGGCCAGGACGCGCTTGTCGCGCTCGGACCCCGAACGCAGCCCATGGATGTCCAGACCCTCGCCGACCGTCTGCCGCACGGTCCGTCGCGGATCCAGTGACCCGACGGGATCCTGAAAGACGATCTGCATCTCGCGGCGCAGCGCCTTGCGCTCCGACCGGCCGATCGAGACGATATCGCGACCCTCGAAACGGACATCGCCGGACGTCGGTGGCAGCAGCCCCATCATCACCCGTCCGAGCGTCGACTTGCCGCAGCCCGACTCGCCCACCAGCCCCAGGGTCTCGCCCGGCTGGATGTCCAGATCGACCCCGGCGACAGCCTGGACGCTGCCCACGGCACGACCCAGGAAGCCGCCGCGCACGGGAAAGTGCTTGGTCACGGCGCGGGCCGAGACTATCGGCGGCGGCGGTTCGATGTTCATGGCCGGCCCGACACGACCCGGTCACGGGCGACGTCGGGGTGACGCAGCCAGCACCTCGACAGGCCGGTCTCGACGGCCATCAAGCCAGGTTCCTCAGCGCAGCGGCCGAAGACGTAGTCGCAACGTGGGGCGAACCGGCAACCCGCGGGCCAGTCGAATGGACTCGGTACAGTGCCTCGGATGACCGGCAACGGCTGGCCGCGTTCCGTGGCGACGCCAGGGATGGACTTCAGCAGCGCTTCGGTGTAGGGGTGCTGCGGAGAAGCGAGGACCTCCGTTGTGGACCCCTGTTCCACGACCCGCCCGGCATACATCACGACCACGTGATCAGCGATCTGCGAGACCACGCCGAGGTCATGGGTTATGAGCAACATGGACATGTCCAGACGTTCCCGGAGCTCAGCCAGCAGCGCGATGATCTGAGCCTGGATGGTTACGTCCAGGGCAGTGGTCGGTTCGTCCGCGATGAGCAGCTTGGGCTCGCACGCAAGCGCGATGGCGATCATGACGCGCTGCCGCATTCCGCCCGACATCTCATGCGGGTAGTCGCGCACCCGGCGTTCCGGCGTGGCGATGCGAACGAGCCCGAGCATCTCCACGGCGCGGTCCATGGCCTCCTTCCGGCTCACGTCCTGGTGCGCCCGCACCGCCTCCGCGATCTGGGCGCCAACGCTGTAGACGGGGTTCAGCGAGCTCATCGGCTCCTGGAAGACCATCCCGATCTGGTCTCCGCGGATCCTCCTGAGCTTCTCCTCGGATGCACCCACCAGTTCCTGGCCGGCGAAGAGGATGGAGCTGCCCGGCTCGATGCGCCCGGGCGGGTCGATGAGGCCCGTGATGGACATGGCGGTGACGCTCTTGCCGCAGCCGGACTCGCCGATCAGCCCCACGGTCTGGCCTGCGAGGATGTCGAACGAAACGCCATCGACAGCACGGGCGATGCCCGAACCGGTATGGAACCAGGTGGACAGATCGGTCACCTGGACGAGCGGGGCTGCCTCACTCACACTCGCAGGTACCGGAGTCGCGGGTCGAGCGCGTCGCGGAGGCCATCGCCCACCAGCGAGTAACCGAGGACCGCCAGGACGATGGCCAGACCGGGGCTGAGCAGCAACCATGGGGCGCTGAAGAAGCGCGCCTGACTGCCGCTCAGCATCGCCCCCCACTCTGGGGTGGGCGGCTGAGCTCCGAGCCCTATGAAGCCGAGGCTGGCCAGCCCCACGATGACAAGACCCATGGCCAGTGTCGTCGTGATGATGAGCGGCGCCATGGCGTTGGGCAGGATGTGCAGGAAGATGATCCGTAACGGCGACGCGCCCAGCGCCTCCGCGGCAGCGACGTACTCGCGCGTGCGAAGTGACAGGACCATCGTCCTCATCAGCCGCGCGTAGAAGGGGATGCCCGCGATCCCGAAGGCGATGAGCACCTGGACGAGGCCCGGGCCCACCACCGAGACCACGAGAAGGGCCAGCAGCAGCGCCGGGAAGGCGAGGATCGCATCCATCACCCTCATGACCACGTCGTCGAGGATGCCCGCGAAATACCCCGCGATGAGACCGATGGCGGATCCGATCGAAGCCGCGATGAGGACCCCTACGAAGCCCATCACCATCGACACGCGCGCGCCGTAGAGAAGCCTCGTGAACTGGTCTCGACCAAGCTCGTCCGTACCCATGATGTGTGCCTGCGACGGCGGCTGGAGGACGTTCGCAAGGTCGATCTGGGTGGGCGAGTGGGGTGTCAGGACCGGAGCGAGGAGTCCCAGGCCCAGTAGCGTGAGCACGATCAGCAACCCGACCTGGATCGTCCGCGATGACCGGATGATGGCACCGATACCGCGCACCCGGCGCCCGCCGGCGCTGGTGAGGACATTGACCGCGGTCGCGGTCGTGTCTGGATCGTGGGCGTCGGTGGAGGAGGTCACGTTCGCCTCTGCATGGAGGCCAGCACGCGCGGATCCAGCCGCGCCTGGGCGATATCGACGAGGGAGTTCACCGCGACGTAGAGCAGCGCGATGATGATGACCGATCCCTGCACCACGGGATAGTCGCGCACCTGAAGCGAGCCGAAGATGTAGTTGCCGACGCCCGGCCAGGCGAAGACGATCTCGACCAGCAGTGCCCCGGTCAAGAGTGCCACCAGCTCGAAACCGAAGACCGTGACCATCGGGTTCATCGCGTTGCGGACACCGTGACGCATCACGACGGTGCGCCACTTGAGGCCCTTTGCCCGCGCGGTGCGGACGTAGTCCTCACCGAGGACCTCAAGCAGGCTGCCGCGCATAAGGCGGGTCCAGAATGCGATCGAGGGCAGGGCCAGGGCAAGCGCCGGCAGGAACAGGTGATGCAGGCCTTCCAGCGTGATGTCCGGCCTTCCGGCCAGGAGCGAATCGATGAGCACGAAGCCGGTCACGTTGTCCAGGTCCGTTTGAAGGTCAAGGCGGCCTCCCAAGGGGAACAGCCCCAGCAGAAAAGCGAGGATCCAGATGAACATCAGGCTCACCCAGAAGACCGGCAGGCCCACGATGGTAGAAGAGGTCAGTCGGGTCATGAGATCCAGACGGGACCCGCGGCGCACTGCTGCCAGGATCCCTATGGGGATGGCGATGAGGATCTCCAGCACGAAAGCCGCGGCGGCCAGCTCAAGGCTCGCGGGGATCCTGGCCGTGAGGTCCGACAGCACAGGCTGATTGGTGCGGATCGACGTCCCCAGGTCGAGCGCGGCCACACGCTGGATGTACAACCCGTACTGCTCATGCAGCGGCTTGGCCAACCCCAGATATTCCCGAACCCGTTCTATCTGAGCCGGCCGGGCATTGGGCGGAGCCATGGCCGTGGCCGGATCGCCCGGCACCAGCCGTACGATGAAGAATGTGGCGCTGACGACGACGAAAGCCGTAAGGAGAGCGCGCGCTACGCGCTGGAGACTGAATCGCAGCATCCTCTATCCGGTACGTCGAACGGTCGGTCGCCCGTGACGGGCGACGATGGTCAATCGGCCAGCCACACGTTGTGGAAGTGGAAAGCCGCCGTCTCCA
>JALZLQ010000277.1 GCA_030858605.1 Chloroflexota bacterium | reverse complement strand
GGATCGAGGGGGAGGATCTCTTGATGCTTCGACCGCGCCGTCGTGCCATGCTCCTGGGCACCTGCCTGGCGCTGACGACCCTCCTTCTGCCCGCTGGAGCGATGGCTGGATCTCCCCGTGACCTGCTTCCGGACTTGCGCATGGCCAAGCCCAGTGACATCCGGTTGCAGGGAGCTACTGAAGATGACCCTCGGCGGCTTCTGCGCTTCTCCGCAGTCATCCTCAACGTGGGCCGAGGCCCCCTCATCGTTCGCGGCAAACGCGACTGCGATACGAGCGCGTGCCCCAGGATGCGGACCACCCAGCGCATCAAGGAGAGCGACGGAACCACGCGCGGCGTAGCCAGCAACGGGGTAGGCAAGTTCGACGTGGGTGATGGGCACAACCACTGGCACGTCATGAAGTTCCAGCGCTATGAGCTGTTCCAACTGGAGCCGCCGCCCGAGGAGCCCGGCGAGGCCATCCGCGGCGCCAAGACGGGCTTCTGCTTCTTCGACACCGAGGCACGCCAGCTGGGCCTGCCAGGCGCTCCCCAGCGGCCGCAGTTCGGCGAGCCCGACTGCGGCCGCTCGAACTCGACCTCGTTCCGGATGGGCCTCTCCGTGGGTTGGGGCGACCTTTACGCCTGGTACCTCCCCCGGCAGTGGATCGACACGACCGGCATCGCTGACGGCCGCTACCTGTTGTGCTCCACGGCCAACGCCGAGCGTCATTGGCAGGAAACGGACACCTCCAACAATCAAGCATGGGCGGAGATCGATCTGGAGGGCGACACCGTGCAAGTGCTGAGAAGTGGCCGTTCAGCCTGCTCCACTCAGCTGCCGGCCACACCGCCCGAGGCGGGCGACGAGGGCGACGCCGGCGACATGGTCACCGCACTGGAGCCGAGTGCGCGGCAGGCCACGGCCGGGGTGCCAGGCGGAGCCTGACCGACCCGCCATGGCCGAGGTCCGGCTCTAGTCGCCCGGATGTGACCCATGCCGGATCTCGAAGCTCTCGGGGCTGCCGCGGGTCGGGCTCCGCTGCGACTCCACCCTCAGCACCAAGGCGGCCCGAGGGCCTCGGCGGACCGCCGACTCGAGCTCATCGAGCGACACGCGGTCGCCTTCGGCGATCACGGCCAAGGCACCGTCAGCGCGATTGGCCACCCAGCCGGACAGTCCCAGGCTTCGTGCTGCGCGCGCCACGTGCACCCGGAAGCCGACTCCCTGTACGCGTCCGTGGACGGTCATCTCCAGTCTCTGGTGTTCAGGTTCGCCGGCAGTCATCAGGCCGCTCGTGCAGGCCCCGGCCAGGCCAGGACGAGCGCGTCGAGCGCTAGTTCCGGATTCGCGTACGCCTCGATGGCGGCGACCAGGCCGTCAAGGCGCTCCAGGAAGTGCAGCAGGCGCGCCTCGTCGACCACTGCCGCGGTGGCTCGCAGGTCCTCCAGCAGGTCCAGGTGGCGCACCTCGACCGCGCCCCCACGACAGACGACGGCCAGGTCGCGACCCACCTCGCGCCAGGTGCTCAGGACTCGGATCGCTGCCCGTCGACGCTCGGCTGGAGCCGCTCGACTTCCTTGCGCCGCACGCCCGGCCGCAGCCGCACGCCCGGCCGCAGCCGCACGCCCCGCCTGAGTCGCACGACCGCCGCCACTTCCCCGGCTGGCACGGGGTGCTCTGGCCTTCTCGGGCAAGGACGATGGCTCCGGAGTCCCGCCCCGGATGGCCGCATCCAGGATCGTTGCGTCGGCCAGCAGATCGATGACGACTGCCAGCCGGCGGCGCCGATCAGCGTGTGTGAGATCCAACAGGTTGCGTGCCAGACGATCGGTCGCGAGGGCGACCGTGGGGTCGCTTGCCAGGCCGAGTGCCACGCCCGGGCGGCCACCACTTGCTCGTGCCACGGCCGAGGCTCGCGACGCGTCGAGCAGGCTGCGCTCCATAAGGAAAGCCGCGATCTCCGGAGCCGGCACGGGGCCCATGCGCAGGCGCGCGGAGCGACTCTCCACGGTGGGCAGAATGGTCGTCGGATCGTCCACGGCCAGGACGATGCAGGCAAACCCGACCGGCTCCTCGAGCGTCTTGAGCAGCGCGTTCTGCGCGTCAGGGTTGAGCCGGTGGGCGGCCTCGATGATGGCCACTCGCCAGCGACCCTCCATGGGCAACAACGACATGTCACCAGTCAGGCCCTGGACCTGCGCCAGACGGATCTGCTCACCGGCCCCCTCCGGCGCGAGGCGGTGCAGATCGGGGTGATTGCCGTGCTCGACCTTCCGGCAGCCGGCGCAGGCCCGGCATGGCCTGGCCGTCGGATCAGGGTCAAGGCAGAGTAGCCCCGCGGCCATGTCCAGGGCCAGGGTGGTCTTGCCGATGCCGCCGGGCCCTACCAGAAGAAGCGCGTGCGGCGGCCGCCCCCGGTCGATCGCCCGGGCCACTGCGGCCAGCACCGCAGCGTGACCCCGCGTATGGAACCGACCGGCCACCGAACGCAGCCTCCGTCCGACTGCTACCTGGTGGTCAGGTTTCGGCCGCAGCCGTCTTCCGAGCCGCCCTCTTGCGCGGCTTGGGGGCCTCCTCGGCCGACCCAGTCGACTCGGTCGGGACTTGTCCCTCGGCTGAGCCGGAGTCATCTGCGGCCGGACTCGCCTTTCGAGTGGTCCGGCGCTTGACAGGCGCCTTCACTGGAGCCGCCTCCCCGACATTCATCGCCGCTTCGGATGGCTCGGCCGCGGCCGCCGTGCGACTGGCACGGGTGACGCGCGGGCGTGCTGGAACCTTCGCAGACGCCTGCTCAGGCGCCGTCTCCGACCCTTCTGCGATGCTCGGCCGTCGCTCGGCTTTGACCGCCTCGGCCGCCTCCGGTGCGCTGGCGGAAGCGTCGGCTCTGGGCCGGGACGTCGTGCGTGGCACACGCTTTCGCGGGGGGCTGACCGTCTCGGTCTCCTCTGCTTCCGGAGCATCACCGGTCGGCGGGGCTTCCGTCTGTGGAGTCGGGTCAGGCGTGCCGCTTTCCGGCCGCCCCGCCGGAGCATCCGGCCGGCCCGAACGACGCGCAAGTTCCGCCCTCAGGAGTGCTTGGACCTCCGCCGGGACCTCGCTCCAGGGTTCGGCGCCCTGGGACGGGCGCGAAGCCTGCTGGGAGGGCCGAGGCTGCTGCTGAGGCGCCGCCTCACGCATGGGCGGCCGGCCCTGGCGGTTCGGTGCCGGGGGACGCTGATCGCGGCCACGCTGCCGGTCGGGCGGACGGGACATGTTGCTGCCCATGTTGCCGGCTGCCGCGCCGGCGCCACCGAAGGAAGAGACGCCGCTTCTTCCGAAGCGTTCGCGGTCCAGGGCAGTTCGATATCCCGCACCGCCACGGCCGCCGCGATTGCCGGCGCCGCCGCGGCCGCCCCGGTTGCGCTGCTGCTGCTGACGGCGCTCCGCCAGCAGATACTCGGGGATCTCCGGCTCATCGAAGTCCTCTTCGTCCTCGGTGCGCGGCGTCGCCGTGAGCGGCGCCGAGGGGACGCCCAGCTGCGTGTCCCACACCGATCCGAAGGTGGAGTGCTGCGCGACAGCGACGGGGACCTCGTCCAGGAACTCCTCGTCGTCCTCTGGCTCTTCGGCCTCTTCGGCCGCTATGCCGACCACGGGGATAGCGGCCGGCTCGCTCATCACGGGCTCCTCGCTCGTGGGCTGACCGTCCTCGCGGCGGCCACGCCCGCGACCCCTTCCACCGCGGCGCCGGCGGCGGCGGCGGCCTTCCGCGTCTATCTCTGTTTCGTCCTCGGCACCGACCTGCACCGGCGTCTCCACGAGGGCGATGTCCGGCTGGTCTGCGGGCTGCTCGTCGAGCTCTTCGTCTTCCGCGGCGGCCCTGCTCAGCCGCTCACCCGGCAGCACGATCACATTGCCCGGGAGGGCCTCTGCGGCCGTCCCGCGCGCCGGATCCGTGGCCGCCGTGATGGGCTCCACCTCGCGCCCGGGAGCCCGTCGCGGGGCGCGTCGCCGGCGAGCGGCACCCTCGGTCTCCTTGTCAGGCACCTCAGTCATGGAAAGGTCACCCTCAGCCGCGACGCGCCTCCCGCTGCGTGCACCCTTCTCGACCCGCGCGACCTGGGTGATGTCGATGAAGACATCCGCGACCTCGATCAGATCCGAGCTGGTGTTGCCGCGGAAGCTGATGACCTCGACGCGGACGCCCATCTGCTGCACGGCCCTGATGGCCGGCGCGAAGTCGCCGTCGCCGGAGATGACCACGGCGATGTCCAGGTGCGTGGCCATGCGCATCATGTCGACCACGAGCTCGATGTCCAGGTTCGCCTTGATGCGGCCGTCGCCGTACTTGCGGATGTCCTTGGAGATCACCTTGTACCCGCTGCGGGACAGGAAGGAGTGGAATTGACGCTGGTTCTCGTTCTCCGGATCGAGGCCGGTATAGGCGTAGGCGCGCACCAGGTCGCGCCCCGCCGAGGCCGACTTGAGAAGCGTGACGTAATCGATGTCCACGCCGGCCGCCTTGGCCGCATAGAAGATGTTCGCCACGTCCACGAAGACGGCTACGTTCTTGCTCACGCAGGACTCCTGTTATCTAGTGTCGGTCGGGGGCTCCCGTCGAGGAAGCCATTGGCGGCCCACAGATCGCGACCGGGGACAGACTCGGGATCGCCCGCTTCGACCCGGACGCAACCTTTGTTGCGGGCGGAACGGAGCGCCTCCGCGAGTAGCATCGGACCGGCCGGCTGGGTCTGGTCCCCGATGTCGGGATCGATGGCCAGGATATCGATGGTGCCCACCAGTCCTCCCTGACGGATGGAGGGGCGGATGCAGAGGACCGCGGTGCCTGCCATCTGCTTGCCCACGAGCGCCACGACGATAGTGGCGTTGGGCAGATAGATCAGTTGACGCAGGAGGTCAGAGACCCCTTCGACGTGAGGTTCACCGATGCCCTGTCTTTCAAGCAGGGAGGTGATGGCACCGACGTCCGTGATACGCGCGTCGCGGACCTGGGCTGCTCCGTCCGTTCGCTCTTCCCCTATGGGTTCTCGGTCCGTTCCCCAGAGGTCCTGGACCGCGTCTGCCACCGTGTGGACGGGCCCGTCGGGTCCGTCTTCACGCCGGTGGACCGGCGTATGGAATGGAGTCCGGAGCGCGCCGCTCCGGGTGCCCGGGCTCGTCTGCCGAACCATGGGGACCGTTCCGGGGGCGCTCAGGACGTCTTGCATTCGAGACGCCACTGGGTATGATACGGCATCGCGTCAGCGACCACGTGGACGTGCGGATCGTTCGTGCCATACAGGATCCGATTCGAGCAGGGGAAGATGGGTCGCTCCCAGTAGCAGGCCCGGCGACTGTCATCCGAGGGTGGCACCGCCCCCGGGGAGATCTCGAGTGGACGAACGGCACGTTCTCAGCGTCGCTCCGGCCCGGCCGGAACGACTCGACCAGGAATAAGGAGGAGATCTACGGATGAAGTCCATGAAGCTAGGCAGCCTCGCCTTGGTGGCGATGCTGGTGGCAGCCGCCTGTGGCGGTCCCGGTGCCACCAGGAATCCGAGCGTGGCCCCCACCGGCACGGGAGCGGCACCCACGGGAACGGCAGGGGCCTCCACCGA
>JALZLQ010000039.1 GCA_030858605.1 Chloroflexota bacterium | reverse complement strand
GGCGGTAGTCCTTGGGGATGCCGCGCGGCGAGAAGAGCCAGGTCAGCATGTGCATCGACTCGGGCGTCTGGCTCATGAAGTCGAAGATGCGGTTGGGCTCCTGGCGGAAGGTGATGGGGTCGGGCTTCAGAGAGTGGATCACGTCGGGGAACTTGATGGCGTCGCGGATGAAGAAGACCATCAAGTCGTTGCCCACCAGGTCCCAGTTGCCGTCCTCGGTCTTGAACTTGACGGCGAAGCCGCGCGGATCGCGCGCCGCCTCGGACGAATCACGCCCGCCGATGACCGTCGAGAAGCGGATGACCACAGGAGTGCGCTTGCCCTTCTCCTGAAGAAGCTTTGCACGCGTATAGGTCGAGACCGGCTCATCACCGATCGTGCCATATGCCTCCAGATAGCCGTGCGCCACGAAGCCGCGGGCGTGGACCACGCGCTCCGGGATGCGCTCCCGGTCGAAGTGGCTGATCTTCTCGATGAAGTGGTAGTTCTCCAGCGTTGCCGGTCCGCGGTCACCGACGGTGCGCTGGTTCTGGTTGTCGTAGACCGGGTGGCCCTGACGAGTGGTCAGGTGGGGCGGCGCGGGATCCTGCTGTCCGCTGCCGTCGCCTTCGCTCTTCGGCGAGCGTCCGTTGTCATCGGTCATGGGGCGTACTCCCTCGTGCGGCGGGGGTCCGGGAGTGGTGGGCGATACTGGATTCGAACCAGTGACCTCACGGATGTGAACCGTGCGCTCTAACCGACTGAGCCAATCGCCCCCGAGCGAGACCCGGCGCGGCGGGCATCTCGGCCATTATCCGCGCTGACGGCCGAGAGCGTCAACGAGCCAGCGCGGGGTGAGGCTCAGCGCCAGCGGCCCGACTCAGAGTGACGTAGTCAGTCGCATCAGTACGCCCAGCAGCAACAGCACGACCAGGGGCGCGAAGTCGAACATGCCCGCCTGCGGCAGCACCTTGCGCACCGGTGACAGGAGCGGCTCGGTGGTCTCGAACAGGAAGCGGGAGATGGGGTTGCCGAACTGCGGATCGACCCAGCTGACCAGGACACGGCCGAGGACCACGAGCCAGAGTGCGATCACGAAGAAGCGCAGGAAGACGGCCAGTAATTCGGGCATCGGCGCGAGTGTATCGGCGATGCGCCGTGTCGTGAGCGTCGCCCTGCTCAGTGCGGTAGGCGATCCCCGAACAGTGCTCGGCCGATGCGAACCACCGTGGCGCCTTCTTCCACTGCCACCTCGAAGTCGTCGCTCATGCCCATCGACAGCCCGGCTCCCAGGCGCGAGTCCTGGCTGTGCAACGATTCCGCCAGGCCGCGCAGCCGCCTGAACGTCGGTCTTCCCGCCTCAGGTCGGCCCCCCATCCGTCCGATGGTCATCAGGCCGCGCAGCTCCAGGTTGGGCAGCGATACCAGGCCATCCAGCGCGAGGCCAAGGGCCGCCGGGCTGAAGCCCGCCTTGGAGAGGTCTTCATCGACGTTGACCTGGAGGAAGACGGGATAGGGCGTGGCTCGGTCGATGACGTCTGCCAGCCGGTCCAGGCGGCGTGCCAGGTCGAGCGAGTCGACCGAATGGATGGTCGCGAAGAGCTCCAGCGCCCGTGCCGCCTTGTTGCCCTGCAGACGGCCGACCAGGTGCCAGGTCGCGGCGGGCACCGCCGGGATCTTGGCCGCGGCCTCCTGCACGCGGTTCTCGCCGAACAGGTCCAGCCCGACTGCCACGGCCGAGGTGAGGAGACTGGCCGGGACGCCCTTGGAGACGGCCATCAGGGTCACGTCGGCGGCGTCTCTACCGACTCGCCGGCAGGCGTCCTCGATGCGCGAGCGGACCTGGTCGCGCGCAGCGACCAGGGAGGCGCGAGGGTCGGTCAGCGGTTGCGGCGCAGGAAGGCCGGGATGTCGAGGTCCTCGACCTCTTGCTGAGCGGCGGTCCGTCGGGGCTGGTCGCTCCCGGATAAGCGGACGCGGCCGGCAGGTTCGCGGCCCGTCGGCGTGGCTGGTGCCAATCCCGAAGTCGCGGCCGGGTCAGCGGTGCCGTCCGGCTGGGTCGCCGATGCCGCCTGTGCGGCCGGAGCCGCCTCGCCGTTGCCGGGCACCGCAGCCGCGGCCCGCTGCTGCTCCAGCTCGCGCATGAAGTCACGGTTGTCTCGCCCGGCGCGGATGCCCGCTGAGTCGTCGCGAGTGGTGACCACGGCTGGCCGGAGGGTCTCTCGCTTGCGGGCAGCATCAAAACCGGTGGCGATGACGGTGATCATCACGTCGTCGCCCATGCGCTCGTCGATCACCGTGCCGAAGATGATGTTGGCCTCGGGATCGGTCGTCTCCTTGATGATCTCGGCCGCCTCATCGACCTCGAAGAGACCCAGGCTGGCGCCCCCGGTGATATTGAAGAGCACACCCTGGGCACCGGCGATATTGGTCTCCAGCAGCGGGCTGGCGATGGCCATGCGGGCGGCATCCACGGCGCGGTTCTCTCCGCTGCCACGGCCGATGCCCATCAACGCGGAACCGGCGTCCTTCATGATCGTGCGCACGTCAGCGAAGTCCAGGTTGATGAGGCCAGGCACCGTGATGAGGTCGCTGATGCCCTGCACGCCCTGGCGCAACACGTCATCCACCACGCGGAAGGCGTCCACGATGGAGGTGTCCTTGGAGACGACGTCCTTGAGCCGGTCGTTGGGAATGGTGATGAGCGTGTCGACCTTGTCGCGCAACTGCTCACTGGCCTTCTCGGCATTCAGCCGGCGGCGCGCCCCCTCGAAACTGAAGGGCTTGGTCACCACGCCGATGGTCAGCGCCCCCAGGTCCCGGGCGACCTCCGCGATGACCGGCGCTGCGCCGGACCCAGTGCCGCCGCCCATGCCCGCCGTGATGAAGACCATGTCGGAGTCGCGCAGCGCCTCGGCGATCTTCTCGGAATCCTCTTCCGCCGCGCGCTGGCCGATGCCCGGATCACCGCCCGCGCCAAGGCCACGCGTGAGCTTGTCGCCGATGCGGATCTTGTGCGAGGCATCTGACTGGAGCAGCGCCTGGGCATCCGTATTCACGGCGATGAACTCCACGCCCATCAGTTCGGCGCGGATCATGCGGTTCACGGCGTTGCTGCCCCCGCCACCGACGCCGATGACCCGGATCAGTGCGAAGTTCTCCGAGTCAGACCGCAACGGCATCGACTTCCCTCCCGGTTGGTTCCCAAGCCACGTCAAGCGCCTGGACGGGCCGGCCGAAGCACTGGGACGGGTGGTCCGAGCCGGTCAGGTGCTGGTGGCGAGTATAGACCCGAACCTCCCGCCAGTGTCCTTCGAGGGGCGCTGGAGGCGGGCGATTTCACCGGCTCCGGCTGAAGATCACGAGCGACTGTGGACCCACGGTGGACGACCGCCGCGGTTATCCACGCGGCCCGGTATCTACGGGAACAGGCCGCGCATCCAGTCGCGGAAGCGGCCCAGTGACCCGCCTGCCGGTGCCGACTCATAGCGCCCCGGCTCGGTCTCGGTGACCACGCGCGCACCCCACAGCAGGAGGCCGATGGACGTGCTGTAGGCGGGCTCCAGAAGATTGTCGGTGAGTCCGCCGACACCCCCTGGGGCGGCCACGCGGACGGGCATCTTGAGCACCTCGCGGCCAAGGCCGGCGGCACCAGCCAACTGCGACGCTCCGCCTGTCAACACCAGGCCAGCGGGCAAACGTCCGGCGTGGCCGGCCCGCTCTATCTCCTCGCCGATCTTCTCGAAGAGCTCGCGCATGCGCGCCTCGATGATGCTGGCCAGCTCGCTGCGTGGCGCGGTGCGGCCCTCGCCCTCGCCGATGACCTCCACGGTCACCTCTTCGTCCTCGCCCACTCCACTGGGGTCGGCCGTACCGTGGCGGACCTTCATGTCCTCGGCCGCGATGAGGTTGGTCTTGAGGCCGATGGCCACGTCGTTGGTGACGTTGTTGCCGCCGATGGGCAGGACCGCCGTGTGCAGCGGCGAGCCGTCCATGAAGAGGGCCAGGTCCGTGGTACCCGCGCCGATGTCGGCCACGGCCACGCCGAGCTCCCGTTCCGTGTCGGAGAGGACCGCTTCGCCGGCAGCCAGGGACGAGGCAACCAGCTCATCGATGCGCACGTTGGCCATGCCCACGCACTTGGTCAGGTTCTGCACTGCCGTCGCGGAGGCATGCACGATATGCGTCTCGACCTCGAGGCGGATGGCGCTCATCCCCAAAGGGTCCTTGACGCCCTCCTGCCCATCGACCACGAAGCCCCGCGGCAGCACATGCAGGACCTCCCGGTTGGATGGGATGGTCACCGCTCGGGCGACCTCCGTGGCGCGATCGACGTCCTCGCGACTGACCTCCCGGCGCGGCCCGCTGACGGCCACCGCGCCGCGCGAGTTCTGGCTCTCCACGTGGTTCCCACCAACGCTCACGAAAGCGGACTCGAGCTTGTAGCCAGAGAGGCGCTCTGCGCTCTCGATGGCACCGCGGATGGACGAGACCGTCTGGTCGATATTGATGACGACGCCCTTCTTGAGGCCTGACGCCGTCGGGGTGCCCTTTCCGATGATGGTCAGGGCGCCATCGCGCGTGACCTCCCCGATCAGCGCCACCACCTTGCTCGTGCCCACATCGATGGCCACCAGCACCGCTTCTCGCTCCACGGCTCCCCTTCCCTTGATCACGATGGGCGCACCAGCACGGCACGGCGCGACCATCGTGGCAGATGCCGGACTTGCTCGCGCGTCACGGGCTCACCGACGGTGTGGCGCCGCCGCGGCGCCCCGTCGGCGCATCCGTCGGTGTCGCTCGTGGCAGGAAGGTCCCACACGCGTCGTCGGAGAGCGACAACGTCACCTCCGCGACGCCCCCTTCCATGGAGTGGAGCAGTGCCCGCAGACAGGTGAGTTGCTGCTGGATGGATGCCGGCGGTCGAGAACCCGGGGCGTAGTGGCCGAAGAGGGCGCGCCATCCAGCGTCGGACGTCATCACCCAGCCCTCAGAGTCACTCACGGTCAGATCCAGTGATGATTCGTTCGGCGCGAGATCACCAGCGGTGACAGCGCCAAGCACCCGCGCGACCTCCAGGTCCAGGGTCGACACCCGCGCTCCCGCCAGCCAGGTCGCTTCGGACGCACCGGTCGCCGCCAAGGCGCGTTGGTCATCGACCAGCGGCGCCCCGAGACCAGGCGGAGCCTGAGCGAATATCACGCCGTCCACGTCGACCAGCCACTCTGCGCCGGCCCGTCGCCACACCAGGATCGGGACCCGCTCTTCGACCGCGACGTGGAGTTTGGCCGGGAGGCGAGCCTGGACACTGGCGGCACGCACCGTGGGCAGGGTCATGAGCGCGGCCTCGAGACGGGCCGTTGGCAGGTGGAACATGTTGGGATGCTCGCCCTCCTTCAGGCCAAGGGCTTGACGCGCCGCGACAGGATCGGTGTAGCGCAGACCCTCGACCTCGACCGAGGTCGGGTCGAGCGCGAAGGTGGGTGACGTGGTGAGGCCGTAGAAGGTGCCGCTGGCGAGGAGAAGCACGGACGCCGCCGCCAGGCGGGTCCGGGTCAGACGCGACGAGGCGCGGCTGATGGAGCGTCCACGACGGGCAGAGCGAGGCTGTCGGACGGGGAGCGTCACGAGATCAGGGCAGATCCGCCCGGGACAGGGTGCGGTCGGGGCGGTGTTTCTCGCGTTCCAGGGCCAGCTCCACGATGCGCTCGCAGATGGCTCCGAAGTCGTAGCCACCCTCGGCGCAGAGCAGGGGAAACAGGCTGATCGGAGTGAAGCCCGGGATGGTGTTGATCTCCGAGAGGTAGAGCCGCTCGCCGCTCAGCAGGAAGTCCACGCGGGCGAAGCCCTCGGCACCGATGGCCGCGAAAGCCTGTCCAGCCAGGCTCCGGATGCGGCCGCGCAGGTCGCCCGTCAACTCCGGCTGTTCGGTCGTGCGGGAGACGCCGTGCTGATACTTGGCCTTGTAGTCGTAGAACTCGTGACCCGGAAAGACCTCACCGGGACCGAACACCTCCAGGTGCTCAGGGTCGTTGCCGACCACGCTGGCCTCCAGTTCACGCGGCCCGGCCAGGCAGGCCTCGACCACCAGCCTGTCGTCGTAGCGGAAGGCATCGCGCACGGCACGCTCCAACTCCGGCGGCTCGTCCGGTCGGTGGACGATGGAGATGCCCACACTCGATCCCAGACCAGCCGGCTTGACGATGAGCCGCCGCTCGGAGACGCTCGAGGCGAAGGCTGCGAGCCGCGCCAGCACGGCCACTGGTTCACGTGCGTGGTCCTCGGCCCGGACCTCGAGCCAGGGCACGATGGGCATGCCCAGGGCACCTACCAGCCTCTTGAACAGGGCCTTGTCCATGCCCACTGCAGAAGCCGCCACGCCCGACCCGGTGTACGCCAGCCCGACCGATTCGCACAGGGCCTGCACCGCGCCATCCTCGCCGAACGGACCGTGCAGGGCGATCCAGCAGACCGGCGGTCGCGGCCGGGACCGCAGCGTTTCCAGGGCCACCCCGGCGGAATAGGGCCCCTCTGCGCCCAGCCTTGCTGGGTCGTCGTAGTCCGTGAACGGAAGTTCCGGATCCATGGCGGACGCAGGCAGCCTCCACCAGGCACCGGCCAGGTCGAGCAGCCAGCCTTCGACCGGATGACGGCGTCCCTGGAGGGCCCTCGCGATGGCACGTCCAGACACCAGAGACACGTCGTGCTCCGCGGAGGGCCCGCCCAGCAGCACCGCCACGTCCCGAGCCGTCACGTGGCCGGTTCCCAACCGCTCCAGTCGCCGGCGAAGACGACCTCGAAACGCAGCTCCACGCCGCTCTCGCGCAGCACGATGGCGCGCACCTCCTCGGCCAACCGCCGCACATCGGAGGCGGTGCCCTTCTGATCGTTGACGATGAAGTTGGCATGCTTCTCTGACACGCTGGCCCCGCCGATGCGCCGGCCCTTGAGCCCCAGCTCATCGACGATGCGCCCCGCGGAGAGCTCGGGAGAGGGGTTGCGAAAGACGCTGCCCGCCGAGGGGATGCCCAACGGCTGGTGCGCCTGGCGCCAGCGACGTATCTCGTCGAGGCGTTGCGTTATGAGGGCTGGCTCCGCAGGCTCCAACTGGAACGTCACCTGGGTGACGATGTCCGGACTGCCCTCAGCCGCGTGCTTCAGGATGCTCTCGCGGTAGGCCAGGCCAAGTCCGGCCGGATCCCGGCGCTCCTCCGCGCCGCCCGACCGCAGCACGGACGCTTCCACGAGCGCCGAGGCCACGTCCGACTCATGCGCCCCGGCGTTGGCCCACACGGCGCCGCCCACCGTGCCCGGGATGGCCAGGCCGAACTCTAGCCCCGAGAGACCGGCCTCCCTGGTCAGCGTGGCTGCCTTGGCCATGGCCAGGCCGGAGTCGGTGATGAAGCGGTCGCCATCCACGCGCGACTGCTGCGCGCGATTCATGACCACCAGGCCGCCGATGCCAGCATCGCTGATGACCAGATCGGAGCCGCGCCCAAGGATGAACAGCGGCACACCACGGGCACGCACGAAGCGCGCTATGGCGCGCAGCTCGAACAGGTTGCGCACTTCCGCGAAGAGATCGGCCGGCCCACCCACGCGCATCGTCGTGAATCGGGCAAGTGGCTCCTGGCGGGAGGTCTTGACGCCGATTCGGCGCTGGATGTCCGTACCCAGCCGGAGCGCCTCGGCCTCGTCGAGGCGGCGTGGGGCTAGGCCAGCCGCGACCGTCTGCTCGATCGGATCCTTCTCGACGGTCTCGGGCAACACGGTCACTCGGCTTCGCGAGAGATGCGCGCGATGCGGTCGTGGGAGAAGAACGGTCGCCGTTCGGCGAGGCTCAGCAAGAGTTCCGCGACGGCCCTCGCGGCGGCGGGACGGGCCTGCGCCCGGCTCGCCGCCGACATGCGCTCGAGCAGCGCCGGGTCGTCCAGGATGCGGCTTGCCTCGAGCAGGGCGGCAGCGTCGAAGTCTTCATCGGGGATGACCGTGGCGGCGCCGGCACTCACGAGCTGGCGGGCGTTCGCGACCTGATGTGCCGCCGCGTGCGGATACGGGACGACCACCAGCGGCAAACCCACGGCGGCCGCTTCGGCCAGCGTGGAAGAGCCGGCCCGGCCCACGAGCAGGTCCGCCGCCACCAACGCGTCCGCCATCTCATCACGCAGCGCTGGGTAGGGACGGTAGCGAGCTCGCTGCTCCTCGGGCAGTGCCTCTCGGCGTCGCAGCGAGTCGGCGTAGGCTGGCTCGCCGGTGATATGCAGCACCGAGGTCCTTTTCAACAAGCCTGGCAGAGCCTCCGCCACGGCCTCATTGAGGCGCCTCACGGCCTGGGAGCCGCCGAACACCAGCAGCAACGGCCCGGTCGGTGGCAGCTTCAGACGCTCGCGCGCCGCCGTTCGATCGATGCCCCTCAACGAACGGATGGGCGTGCCCGTCACGAAGCAGGGATCGGGCAACGACTCGCAGCTGCCCTCGAAGGACACTGCGATGGCGGACGCCAGCCGCGCCGTGCTCTGGATGCTGCGGCCGGGGATCCGGTCGCCCGCCCACACCAGCGAGGGCACGCGCGCCAGCCCGGCCGCGGTCAAGACCGGGATAGACACGTAGCCGCCGGTGGTAAGGATGGCCTGCGGCCGCCAGCGGAGGAGGAGTGCCAGCGACTGTGACAGTGAGGCACCCAGCCGGATCGGATCAGCCACGGTGTGGACCGAGAGGTCGACGCTGCGCAGCGAACGCAGCCAGAGGCGATCGACCCGGTAGCCGGCGGCGGGCACGATGGCTGCCTCGAGCCCGCGATGGCCACCCAGCCAGCGGACCTCAAGGTCGTCGACCCGTTCGGACAGGCAGCGAAGGACGGCCAGGGCGGGGTATATGTGGCCGCCCGTACCCCCGGCCGCGATCAGGATCCGCATCGTTCCATGTGCCTCTGGCAAGGGTCTCTCGCGAGATCGACAGGAGGATACCCACCGCCGCGAAACTCACCACGAGCGACGAACCGCCGTCGCTCACGAAGGGCAGGGTGATGCCCGTGATGGGCAGCAGATTCAGCACGACCCCGATGTTGATGAGGCCCTGGAAGGCGAGCCAGGCGGTGACGCCGGTGGCCAGCAGGGCACCGAAGGTATCTGGAGCGCCAAGCGCGATGCGCACCCCGCGGTAGGCCAGGAAGAGGAACAGGCCGATCACCAGCAGACCCCCGATGAGGCCGAACTCCTGGCCGATCAGCGCGAAGATGAAGTCGTTGTGAGCGTTCGGCAGCGTCAGCGCGCCAGGTTGCGCGCTCTGTCCAAGGCCAGTGCCGAAGATGCCACCCAGACCCAACGAGAGCAGCCCCTGCACGGTCTGGAAGCCGGCCCCCAACGGGTCCTGCCACGGATCGAGGAAGGTCGTCCAGCGGCGCATCTGGTAAGCGTGGATCGAGACATAGGCGATCACTGCCAGGACACTCACCGGGATGAGCAGCGCGAGGTGCCAGAGTCTCGCGCCGGCCACGAACACGAGAGTCAGCGCCGCGAGGGCCAGAACGCCCGTCGTACCCAGGTCCGGCTCGAGGGCAACCAGACCGATGCAAAGGCCACTGATGAGCAGGAACGGCACCAGGCCGTGGATCAGGCTGCGCACCTGCATCCCCTGCTTCGCCAGCCAGTGAGCGAGATAGACGACCATGGCCAGTTTCGCGAACTCGGCAGGATGGATGGTCGGCAGAGGACCGATCTGGAGCCAGCGTGTGGAGCCGTACTTCTCCACGGGC
>JALZLQ010000248.1 GCA_030858605.1 Chloroflexota bacterium | reverse complement strand
TCTCTCGGGCCGCCTCGACGAGATGCCAGCCGACCGCCGCGCGCTCTGGCCGGGCCGTCAGCACCAGCAGGATGGGCAGCTCATGCGCCAGCGGCAGCAGCCGGCTCACGACCTCCACCGACGATGCGTCCGCCCAGTGCACGTCCTCTATGACCACCACCCAGGGGCCGCTCGACGCCAGCGCGCGCATGGTCAGTTCGGTGGCCTCGCGGTACCGGACGCGGAGTGCGTCAGGGCTGAGCGGCAGGAAGCGCTCCGCCAGCTCGGGCTCGAGCGGCAGCGAAAGCAGATGCGCCAGGCTCGCGTACGGTTCGCGCCATCCGTCGCCGAAGAAGGCGCGGCAACGTTCCTCCAGTGAGGCGCCCTGTTCCGCGAGCGTCGCGCCGGTGGTCAGACCGAGCGACGCCATGACCAGCTCACCGACCACGCCATACGGGACGTTCTCGCCGTATGAGGCACAGCGCGCCTCCAGCCAGCGGACCGTGGCGTCGGTATCTTCCGTGGCGACCGCGCGCAACTCAGCGAGGAGGCGGCTCTTGCCCACGCCCGGCTCCCCGATTACGACCGCCGCTCGCCCGCGGCCCGCGCGGACGGCCGAGACCAGCGCGCGCAGCCGTTCCAGCTCCTCGTCGCGCCCGACCATGGCGCTCGTCAGCCCCACCAGGCCCCGCCCGCTTCCGGGTCGGTCCCGGCGCCCGTGGACCTCCCAGGCATCGACCGGCTCGGACCTGCCCTTGACCAGGACACCGCCCAACGCGTTCCCTTCGAAGGTCCCCAGGGAGTGGCGCCAGGTCTCGCCGGTCACCAGCACGGTGCCCGGCCGGGCCGCGGTCTGCATGCGTGCAGCGACGTTCACCGTGTCCCCCAGCGCGTCCACGTCACGGGAGCCGTCGCCCATGCCCTCCACGATGGCCAGGCCAGTGTTCACGCCGATGCGGATATGCGGGCCGTCGATCCCCAACCGCGTGCCGTACCCCGCGCGCAACTCGGGGCCGGCCGCAGCGACGGCCTCCAGCATGTCCAGGCCGGCCCGGACGGCGCGGACCGCGTCGTCCTCGTGCGCAGCCGGCGCCCCGAAGATGGCCAGCAGGCCGTCGCCCATGAGCCGCGCGACGCGTCCGCCGTATCGCTCGACCGGTGCGGACATCAACGCCAGCAGGCGGCGGATGATCTCGCTCCAGTCCTCGGGATCCATCTGCTCGGCCAGCGATGTGGAGTCGACGACGTCCGCGAACAGCACGGTCACGAGCCGCTGCTCGGCAGTTGCCGCCTGGGACTCGGGATTGATGCGCACGCTCATTTGACCACCCTCATACCACAAGGGTACGACGGTCGTCACGCCCCCGGACCGTGACTCCCGAGCGAGGGCCCTAGCCGTCGGTCGCCCGCGACCGAAGGTACTCCTCGAAGAGGCGGCCGATAAAGAACCGGGCGAAGGCGTCGTCGTCGGAGATGCGCTTGTAGAACTTGAAGTTGGAGTCGATGGTCGACTGGAGCATGTCGTTGACCACGTGCTCGAAGGTCAGGCGCGCATTCTCCGGCGTGTTGACCTGGACGCTGGAGGCCAGAGCCTCGTTCGCGGCCAGGCCAGCCATCAGCTGGCCGACCGTCACTGCGTCCTTCTCGGTCAGGTCCGTCCCGAAGCGCTCGTTGAGCGTCTGGATGATCGCTGACAGCGGCTCGAGCTGCTCCACTGGTGGCGGCAACACGTCCTTCTGGCCCATGGGCTGGAGTTCCGCTCTACCGCGCCCGAGGTCGATCTGACCAGACGACGTCTGCCGGACGCCATATGACGCCATGTCGATAGCCTGCTGGATCTCGCGAGGGAGCTTCTCCTCGCCCGGTGGCAGTTTCCGCAGCAGGAACCGGCCGAACACGTAGAGCCGCTCCAGGTCCGCATCCACGAACGTGATGACCTGTGAGAGGGCGCCTAGCCTCCGGAGACGGCCGGGATCACGTGGACGAGCTCCCCTTCGTGCACCGCGGTCGAGAGGGCAGCCTGCTGGCCAGCAACGAAGATGTTGAGGTGCCGGCGGAGGGCCGTTCCATCGCACAGCCGGTCGCGGAGTCCGGGCACCCGCTGTTCAAGGTCGTCGATCAGTTCGGTGACGGTGCTTCCCGTCGCAGCGCATCGAAGCGAAGTGCCGGGAAAGAGCGCCGTCAGAGAGCGCGGCAGCACTACCGTGACGGTCGGCCTGCCCGTCTCGGCGGTCATGGATCGAGCACCATCGCTTCGACTGACCAGATGGAGGGCAACTGGTCTGCGATGAGCCGCCACGATCTCCCCTCGTCGGTGCTGCCATAGAGCTGACCGGTGCTCGTCCCGAAGTAGACACCGACAGGATCGAGTCGATCGACCGCCATCGCCTCGCGGAGCACACCCACATAGGCGTCGCGCTGCGGCAGCCCATCACCGGCACGGATCCAATTTTCGCCGCCGTCGTGGGTCCGCCAGACAGCGGCGCTGCCGTCCGGAACGTAGCGCCCCTTGTCGTCACCGTTGAGAGGGATGGTCCAGACGGTCTGCGGGTCGCGCGGATGGGCGGCCATCGGGAAGCCGAATTGACTCGGCAGACCAGCCGTGATCTCCTGCCACTCACGGCCGCCATCGGTCGAGCGATAGACGCCGCAATGGTTCTGCTGATAGAGGTGCTCTCCACCGTCCGCCGCCATGACCAGCTTGTGGACGCACTGCCCAAACTCGGGCGGCGGACCGGGCACGAAGTCGGCTCTGACGCCCGAATTGCGCGTCTCCCAGGTCGACCCACCGTCGCGAGTCTCGAAGGTGCCGACCGCCGATATCCCCACCCACAGCCGGTCGCTGTCGGTCGGATGTGGAACGATCGAGTGCAGGCAGAGGCCGCCGTTGCCCGGCTGCCACTGCGCACGCGTCGGGTGGTTCGTCAGACCCTCGACGTGACGCCACGTGGCGCCACCGTCGTCACTTCGGAACAGCCCGGCCGGCTCGACCCCGGCGTAGAGCGCGCCGTGCGCCAGTGTCAGGTTCCAAACAGTCTCCAGCCGCGGGGCCGACTCAGCGTCGCCGTATGTCAGCCCTTCGCTCGATTGGCTCCACGATGCCCCGAGGTTGTCGCTGCGCCAGACGGACGTGCCGTACCACGGCGAGCCGCCCGCGGCAAGGATCGCGCCCGTGGCGGGGTCCGCGATCATGTCGTGGATCGGCCAGCCCTCGCACAGGGGGCCGCGGACATCCCAGCTTGATCCATGCCGATCACCCTCCAGGACGAACGCGCCCTTCCGCGTTCCGATCAGCAGCGCGCAGCGCTCGGCCATCTCACCCCTCCTGGATCGCGTTTGGTCGCCAGACTACTCTCCTCCTGGCCGTCGCGGCTTTCCGCAGGGTGTCTCGATTCGACTTTCGGCACCCGAGCCATATACTTCGGCCTGCGCGACCGTCGAATAGGCCGATGCCACAGGGGAGATGACCTCTGCGTTCGGCGCGAACGGCGCGGCGACCAAGGCTACGGGCCGTCGTCGCGATGTCGTCCAAGTCAGATCGGAGGCCCTTTCGATGCCCAAGTTCATGGACGTCCACCATGGTATGCACGGCGTGACTCCCGAAGCACTTCAGGCGGCACATCAGGCGGACGTCGACATCCAAGGCGAGGAAGGCGTTGACTTCCAGCGCGCATGGGGGGATCCGGACTCCGGCATGGTCTGGTGCCTCTCCGAGGCACCCAGCGCTGAAGCGGTCAAGCGGATCCACGAGCGCGCCGGACACCCAACCACGGAGGTTTATCCGGTCCCCGTCGAGGTCTCGTAGGGTCGCGCCACCGTCACGTTGCGAGGGCTACGTCTCACCCATGACACGATCGCCGTCGTGGACGGTCGGACTCGAGACCTATCACCCGGTGAGCGCTTCCAGGAGCTGATCCGCCGCGGCATACGGATCGAGCTCGTGATCGGCGACGGCTCGTAGCACCGCTTGCGTCGCGGCGTCTCGCGCGGGCTCACGGACACGACCTCGAAGGCGCTCGGCGAGAATCCCCCATACCTGAGCCTCGGCCCGCGCCAATCGGACTCCATCGGCAGCTTCGCCTGGAGTGGCCGCGCGGCGCTTCGCCTCGCGCCGGTCCAGCGAGGAAAGCACCTCGGGCACGCCCTGACCCGTGGCCCCTGACGCGAGCAGCACTTCCGGCCGTTTAGGGCGGGGCCGGTCGCCCATCGCCCGGTCGTGCTGGGCACCCACCGTCAGCATGGAGCGCAGGTGGGAGGCGGTGCGATCGGCGCCCGGCCGGTCGGCCTTGTTGACGACCACGATGTCGGCCACCTCCAGCAGACCGGCCTTGATGGCCTGCACCTCGTCGCCCATCTCCGGCGCCTGGACCACCAGTGTGGTGTCCGCGATGGCCGCGACCTCGACCTCGCTCTGCCCCGTGCCCACGGTCTCGATGAAGACGAGCGGGAAGCCGGCCGCGTCCAGCACAGCCGCAGCCGCGACCGTGGAGGTGGCCAGACCGCCCACGTGCCCCCGCGAAGCCATCGAGCGGATGAACACGTCTGAGTCGCCGGCGTAGGCCTGCATGCGCACCCGATCGCCCAGGATGGCGCCGCCGGTGATGGGACTCGATGGATCGATGGCCAGTACCGCCACCGCCCGGCCGGACTTCCGCGCCACACCTACCAGGGCGGCGACGAGCGTGGACTTCCCGGCACCAGGCGCTCCGGTCACACCGACCAGGTGGGCTTGGCCCGCCAGCGGGTAGAGGATACGAAGGGCCGACTCAGCGGCTCGACTGCGGTTCTCGACCTCCGTCAGCAGGCGAGCGAGGGCGCGACGGTCCCCGGAGCGGGTGCGGTGGGCGAGGTCTCGCCCTCGGTCGATCGCGGGGTCGTACGTCGCCGGGTCGTGTGTCGCCGGGTTGCTGGGCGCGGGGTCGTGCTCGCTGGCTGCGGTCTGGTCCGGACCGCCAGGCTCCGCTTCGGTCACCCTGCCTCTCGTCGCGCGACGTTCTCCCGGATGTAGTCGGCCACTTGGCGGATGGTCGTGCCAGGCCCGAAGATCCGGTTGACCCCTGCCTCCGTGAGTGTCGGGATGTCGTCGTCCGGGATGATTCCGCCGGCCGTTACGAGCACGTCGTCCAGACCCTCCGCCCGTAGCCCTTCCACGATGCGCGGCAGGAGCGTCATGTGGGCACCGGACAGGATCGACAGCCCGACCACGTCCACGTCCTCCTGGAGCGCCGCCGACACGACCATCTCCGGCGTCTGGCGCAGGCCGGTGTAGACGACCTCGAAGCCTTCGTCGCGCAGTCCGCGCGCCAGAACCTTGGCGCCTCGGTCGTGGCCATCCAGGCCGGGCTTCGCGATGAGCACCTTGATGGGACGTTCGGGCATGCTCGGGATGATAGCGGCGGGGAGGGGCGGTGACGAGCGGCGATCGACCCGACCCGGCCCGGCCCCAAGCCGCAAAGCCGCTCGATGACGCCACTATCGTCGGGAATCAGACATCGGGAGCGGCCGAGGTAGCGGAGCGCACGGCCGGCGGTCCTTGGACTCTCATTGGCCGTGCCGCGATGGCTCCCTGTCATGCCTTATCGCCCCCGCTGACGCCACTATCGTCGGCAGAGCACTGCCCGCGGCAAGCACCGAAGGGCACGATGGCAGTCAGCTCCGCGCCTCACCACAAGGCCGCCCTTGGACGATAGTGGCGTCCATTCGGCAGTCAAGACCCGGTCCACCGGGCGAATGGCATCCCCGCCCCCTCCTTTGCCGACTCTTCCGCGTGGCGGCACCGACGTGTCTGACCCGCGACGATATCGCCGTCACCGTCAGAAGTTTGACCGCCGCATAGCCTGGGGCAGCGGATGCCGACCGCCTGATCCGGATGACCGTTAGCCTTAGCCGCTGCCGATGATGCAGCTGAGGTTTGCCATGGACCCTTTCGATCAGGAGGCGACGCGCGCGGCCCTGATCCGGATCGCCCGCGAGGTGGCAGGCGATCCCTCGGACGCGTCGGCGTTCCTGCGCCGGTTCCGCGTCATCTACTTCCACCTTGCGGCGACGGTCGACGGCGCGTCGGCGCGAAACGCCGCGACGATGGCCGGACCGATGCCTGTCGGGTGGTCGGACTATGCGATGCAGGGCGGGATGCCGCCCAACCCCGAGAAGCTTCGTGAGGCCACCGCCGAACTCCTCGACTCCACGGACGCTGGTCTCGCCGACCCGGGTTGAGACTCCGCCTCAGGGAGCGCTCGGTGCCGGGCGGGCCAGGTGTGCGAAGAACTCGGCGCGGGTCTTGTCGTTGGCACGGAAGATGCCCAGCACCGCGCTGGTGGTCATGATCGTGCCGGGCTTGCGCACGCCGCGCATCACGGCACACAGGTGCGACGCCTCCAGCACCACGCCCACACCCTTGGGCGCGAGCCGCTCCATCAGGAGATCGGCGATCTGCTGGGTGAGCCGCTCCTGGACCTGGAGCCGGCGGGCGTACATCTCGACGATGCGCGGGATCTTGGACAGCCCGATGACCCGCCCCTCCGGGATGTAGGCCACCGACGCGGTCCCGAAGAAGGGCAGCAGGTGGTGCTCACAGAGCGAGTGGAAAGGGATCTCCCGGACCACGACCATCTCGCTGTACTCGATATCGAATATGGCTCCGTTGACGAGCCGCTCGGCGTCGACGTGGTAGCCCGCCGTGAGCTCCGTGTACATGCGGTGGACGCGGTCCGGGGTCCCGCGCAAGCCCTCGCGATCGGGATCCTCGCCGATCTCCTCCAGGATCTGCCGTACGGCGGCCTCCACCGGACCGTCCGCAATGCCGGACCCATGGTCGTGGCCGTCGGCATCGCCCACGATCTCGTCCACGATCGAGCGGATGCGCGGCGGCAGCTCTGTCACGCCACTCTCTCCACGATGGACGCTGGCCTAGGGTCGGGGCTGCGCAGCCGGATCCTCATCCTCGGACGAACCGAACTTCCGGTCCGCGGCCTGGCGCGCTTCGCGCACGCCGTGGCCCAGGGCAGCACCGATCCGCGGCAGCATCCTGGGGCCACGGAACATCAGCAGCCCCAAGAGGATTAGGAGGAGCACGATGGCGATGTCGGACACCCGCCCATCCTAGCCCACCCGACCAACGGGCCCTTGCCCCGCGTCCGACATGACCCTGGCCGCTCGGCCCGACCCGCATCAACCCATACACTGCCGGCCATGGACCGACCGACGCCCGATCCCCACGCTTCCGCCAGCCTCCAGGAGCGCTACGGGCCGCACACCATCTGCTTCGGCTGCGGTCCGGCCAATGAACAGGGACTGCACATCCGCTCCTTCCCGGATGGGGACGAGTGCGTCTGCGACTGGCTGCCGGCCACACATCACGAGGCCTTCCCAGGGATGCTCAATGGCGGCATCATCGGCACCCTCATGGATTGCCACTCCAACTGGACCGCGGCACACCACCTGATGCAGAAGGCCGGTGCCCATCATCCACCGACCACCGTGACCGCCGACTTCCACGTCCGTCTGCTCAAGCCGACCCCTTCCACCGGCCCGGTGCACCTGCGCGCCCGGATCGCCGAGTCGAGCGAGGACCGCGCGACCATCGAGACGACCCTCAGTTCAGGCAACGTGGTGACCGCCACCTGCCGAGGCACGTTCGTGGCGGTCAGGCCCGGCCATCCCGCCTACCAACGCTGGTAGCGTCCGCCACCCGAAGCATCGCCAGGTCGGCCCGGCCGATCAGTCCGCTTCGGCCGCCGCTGCCTGAAGCAGCGCCAGGAGTGACGCGGCCAGTTCATCGGGCCGATAGCGCATCAGGTTGTGCCCAGCCCCCGTGAAGCGAGTCACCTGGGTCGCGGGCAGAGCGCGGGCCGCTCGCATCGACAGCACATCGTCCAGCGCCAGACGCCGTTCACGAGCCGCCTCGTCGTCAGCGCTGGTCTCGGCCACCAGCACTGCCAGGGGGCGCGGGATCGTCGCCAGCACCTCTGACGGGTCGTAGCTCCACATCGCCTGGACCGAGCCGCGGATGGCAGTCGGCCGGCTGACCAGCCCGACGTGGCCCAGGTGCTTCTGGTCGACCTGCGCCCGGGCGGCCCGCTCCTGGTCAGCGTCCCATGAGGGCTGGTGGAAGTCGCGGCGATCGGCCAGGAAAGCGTCCATGGAGGCGAGCACCTCGGGTGGTTCAGCGATGGCCGCCAGGTACTCGTCGGCCGAGGAGCGAGTGGCCTCCGCCATCTCCTCCCAACCGCCGTCGACCAGCGCGACACCCACTACGGAGCCGGGCGACTTTGCCGCCATGGTCGCCGCGATCATCGCTCCGAAGCCATGACCCGCCACGACGGCGGGCGGCCCGCCGACAGCCTCGCCCCAGCCATTGCCTGAGAGCACGGTGAGCATGTCCGTGGCCATCGACTCCAGGTCGTAACCGCTGCGGGTCGGGTCGGAGAGGCCGTGGCCGCGCAGGTCGGGCGCAAGGACGCGAGTGTGCGCCGACAGCCGCCGGGCGGCGGGAGCCCAGGACCACGCGGTCTGGGAGAGGCCATGCAGCAGGACCAGGGCCGGCAGGACCGACACACCATGCGCAGGGGCGTCCGGTTCGGGTCGGATGGCGCCCCAATCGAGGTAGTGGATCGCCTCGCCGGTGTCCAGCCGGAGCACGAAGGACTCGGGCATCGCCTCAGCGTCGGCCACCGGTCCCGGGTCGTCCACCGGCCCAGGGTCGTCCGCCGGTCCTGCATCGGTCACCCGACTAGCATAGGCAGGCATGCCCATTAGAAGGCGAGGGACCCTCGCCCGCCGTCACGCTCATCGCCGGGCAGCCGTGCCCGAACTCCGCCACGAGCCCTTCGAACAGCTGGTCCAGCGGGCACTCGCTGAGTTGCCCCTCCCCTTTCGCGCACTACTGGAGAACGTCGCCGTCGTCATCGAGGACGAGCCTACGCGCGACCAGCTGTCCTACGGTGGAGGTGACCCCGATCCGGGCACGCTTTACGGGCTGTACGAGGGCACGCCCGGCATCGAGTATGGGGCCGACTGGGTGCCCTATCCCAACAAGATCACGCTCTTCCGCTTCGCCTTGGAGGAGGACTTCCCCGATCCGCGCGACCTGGCCGACGAGGTCCAGGCCACGGTGGTGCATGAGCTCGCCCACCACGCCGGCATAGAGGAGGAGCGCCTGCACGAACTCGGCTGGGGCTGAGTCGCTGGGCTCGGCCGAATCGATCGACCTCAGCCAACGGACAGCGCCAGCAGCTCCGGAAGCCGCTCCACGTCCACATTGCCGCCGGACGCCACCACGCAGACGGTCTCTCCGGCGCGGAGCGGCACTTCACCTGTGAGCACCGCTCCCAGGGCCGTGGCCCCAGCCGGTTCGAGCAACTGCTTCATGCGCTCCAGGGCGAAGCGCATGCCGGCGGCGATGGTGGCCTCATCGACCAGCACGATCCGCTCGACGTATCTGCGCGCCAGCTCGATGGTCCAGCGGCCCGCGAAGGGAGCGCCCAGCCCGTCCGCGATGGACACCGGCCGGATCGGAACGGGCTCGCCGGCTGCGAGGCCGCGGCTAAGGGCATCGCTGGCCTTCGGCTCGACTCCGATGACCCGCACACCGGGACGCAACTGCCCGGCCGCCGCGGCGATGCCGCAGATGAGCCCGCCGCCACCCACGCCGACCACGACGACGTCGACCTCGGGCAGGTCCTCGAGGATCTCCA
>JALZLQ010000229.1 GCA_030858605.1 Chloroflexota bacterium | reverse complement strand
GAGCTGGACCGCGGGCTCCGGCGTTCGGCTCTCGATGACCAGGAATGCCGCCAGCGAAGCCAGCGCGACCAGCCCCGAACCCACCACCGAAAGGCTGGCTCCGGCCGCCGGCAGCTCTAGTAATGCGAACGTGCCGGCCACCACGAACAACGACGCCGCCGCGATGCCAGCCACATCAAAGGGCCGCTTGCCTGGGGCAGCAGCTCTGGGAAGCAGCAGCCAGGCCGCCACTGCCACCACCAGGGGCAACGGCAACTGGGCCAGGAACACCAGGCGCCAGCCTCCCAGATCGGTCAGCAGACCGCCCACGACCGGCCCGATGACGGCCCCCAGCGCCCCAGACGTGAAGTAGAGCGCCAGCGCGGAGGCTCGGCGCTCCGGCGGATAGGCAGTCACGGCGATGGCCAGCGAGACGGTATAGAGCACGCCACCGGCCATGCCCTGCACGACGCGGGCCGTCACGAGCAGCTCGAAGCTGGGCGCCAGACCGCACGCGGCGGTGGTGATCAGGAACGCGATGGCGCCGCTGACCAGCACCCGCCGCGTGCCGAAGCGATCGCTGAGCCGTCCAGCGGCGAGCAGGGTGGCCGCCAGAGCGAGGAGATATCCGGTGGCCACCCACGCGAGATCGCCGACGGTACGGCCGAAGTCGGCCGCGATGTCAGGCAGGGCCAGACTGACGATGCTCGCATCGATGAGCGTGAATCCGGCCAGCCAGGCCAGCGCCAGGAGCGGTCGGGAGCGGGCCACGATGGTTAGAAGCTTCCGGTCCGATCCTCGGCCGGCGTCGCCTGCGGCATCGGGTCGACGAATGGTGCTCGCCAGGCGGCCGGTGGGAATTCCGGGGCCCAGTACTGGGTGGTGCGAACGATGAGACCATCGCGGACCTCCGAGATGGCGATGAGGTACCACGTACCGTCCGGAAGGCGGGTGGGTACGGTCGTTGTGTACGTGCCTTCTGAGCCGAACACACGGATGGGCGTGAGCATGGGCGAGACGGCCCAGCGGTCATCGTCGACGTAAACGCGGGCACGTGCCTCGTCGGTCGAGTCCGTGGGGATCCCACCGGGCACGGCACGCAGCATGGCCAGAAATCGCTCTCTGCCGCGGATCACTTCCCCGGATTGGGGGTGCTCCACGACGTAGTCGGGATGCACCAGTTCGCGTACGGCCTCCAGGTCCATCCGAGTCATGGCACTCAGGAAACGGCGCAGCAGCTCCTTCGCCTCGACCTCGGTCACTCGCTCACCTCACGCGCAGCTGTCGGGCCGACCTGGTTGGCCTGGCGAGCAGGCATGAGTCGTGCTTGTTCTTCGTGGCTGAAGGCCCTGCGTACCAGCACCTCGCTCGCGGCGCGGTGCTGCTCTTCGCCACGCGTCAAGATCGCCCGACGGACCTCGGCCGGCACCCCGTGGTCGCGTTGCAGCTGCTCATACCCGGCGTGGCCCATGTATGCCTGGGCCACGGTTTGCAGATCATCCATGGAGAGCAGTGCCGCCAGCTCCGGGAGCAGACGGTCGAACGTCCCTCGCGACAGCGGCTGGAAGACACCATGTTCGCGTGACAGCGAAACGGCGATGGCGTTGACCGCCAGCTCGAAGTAGACCGCTCTGGCAGAGTTCCGGGCGACGCGAGCGAACTGCTGGCGCTGGATGAAGAGGCCCACCACGAGCCAGCCCGCGGCGCCGAAGAAGGCACCGATGAACGCGGTCAGCAGGCGATCGGCATCCATCGTCGGGCGAGTATAGCCAGCGCGGAATCGGAGTCATCGGTCCGCGACGCTGTCAGCCGTCCGGTTGAGGTGGCGCTGTCAGCGAGAAGGGCGATAGCGGCCCATGACCTCGCGCAGACGGTCGTGCGGCAGCGCGTGGGCCGTGTTGCCATCGCGTCCTACCATCGTCTCGGCCGCCAGCATGGCGTTCAGGATGGCCTCCTCGGTGGCCTCGATCACGGCCCAGAAGAGTGGCGTGATGTGGCCATCGACGAGGGTCCGGACGTCGCGCGTCAATGGCTGCGGATCGTCGACATCGGCCGCTGGCATGGGCTGGTTGCCGGTGGCGAAGGCGAGGAAGAGGTCGCCGCTGCTGTTCTCGCCCGCGCCCCCCACGCGTGCCACTCCTAGCGCAGCACGTTGCGCCAGCCGCTCACACTGGTGCGGCAGCAGCGGAGCGTCAGTGGCCACGATGCCGATGATGGAACCGGCACCGGTCGCCTTTGGCTCGTCCCAGGCCGAGGCTATCTCCGTCGTGGGGATCTCCCGCCCGACGGGCACGCCATCGATGGAGAGCCGCTCGCGCCAGCCATAGTTCGCCTGGACCAGGACGCCCACCGTGAACCCGCCCGCATCCTCGCCGAGGACGCGCGAGGCGGTGCCGATGCCCCCTTTGAACTCGTGGCAGATCATGCCCGTGCCGCCGCCGACGTTGCCCTCCGCGACCGCGCCGGAACGCGCGTCCGCCATGGCGGCGAAGACGTGCTCCGGCTTGACGTGGAGGCCGTTGATGTCGTTGAGCTGCCCGTCGTACGTCTCGCCCACGACCGGAAGTGCCCAGTACGCGCCAGAGCTGGCGCCGCGGTCGCGGATCTCGGCCGCGATGATGGCATCACGCACCACGCCGACGCTGTGCGTGTTGGTCAGCGCGATCGGTGAGGTGAGCATGCCCGACTCGCGGATCCACTCGAGGCCCGTCAACTCGCCGTTGCCGTTGAGGCGGTGGCTGCCCGCGTAGACCGCGTCGCGCCACGGGTCGCCGTCGTGCGGCATGACCACAGTCACGCCGGTTCGCACCGGGCCCTGACCGACCACCAAAGGACCGCTGCCGTGGATGAGGGTGGTGTGCCCGACACGAACGCCGGCCACGTCCGTTATCGCGTCGTGCCTCCCCGGCGCCAACCGGCCGATGACGATCCCCAGCTCGCGAGCGCGCATCGCGGCAGGCTAGCGGACGCCCGCCCGACGCGCCGCGTGGTCGAGCACAGCGACCGGGATGCCGGTCGGGCGCGCTCCATCGTGACCATCCATCGCCCGCGCATATTGACCGGTCCTCCGAAGCGGCGTACCGTCCCGGAGGGGATGGCGTAAGGGAACTGGGGTGATGGGTCACCTGCTCGTGCCGCTCGAAGCGACGCAGACGGCCGCCACGGTGTGGGTCGGCGTGGTGGGGCGCGCGCCGGGCACCTTGAGCCTTGACGGGGGTGGTGCCGACCGCTCGATCGACGGGGGCTGGCGAGAGTGGCAGACGCACGGGGTGCCGCGGCTCTGGTCGCAACGCAAGCCCGGGCACGTGGTGCCCACGGGCGTCTACGGCGTCCGACAGCCTTCGGCGGCCATCCTGCTCCCGGACGACCCGAGGCTCACGGTCTCGCCATGACTGGTCGGTCTCTGAGTTCCGACGACACCGAGTTCGACGCCATCGTGGTCGGGTCGGGGTTCGGTGGCTCCGTCATGACCCACCGCCTGGCAAAGGGGGGCCAGCGCGTCCTGCTGCTGGAGCGGGGACAGCGGTTCCCGCCGGGCAGCTTCCCACGCAGCCCGTACCGCTTCCGGCGGGCCTTCTGGGATCCCAGCGAGGGCCTCTACGGCATGTTCTCGATCTGGTCGTTCGATCGACTCGGGGCGGTCATCGCCAGCGGCCTGGGCGGCGGCTCCCTGATCTACGCCAACGTCCTGCTGCGCAAGGATCCCGAGTGGTTCGTCCGTGAGGAAGGGGACGGACGCGGCGTGGAGTACTGGCCGGTCACGCGCGAGGAGCTCGATCCGCACTACGATCGGGCGGAGCGGATGCTCGCTCCCCAGCGATTCCCTCTCGACCACGAGCCGTACGCCAGCGTGCCCCGGACGCGTGCCTTCATGGACGCCGCCACCCGCCTCGGCTGGGAACCATTCACGCCACCGCTGGCCGTGACCTTCGCGGCGCGGGGGAGACCGCCGGCCATCGGTGAGCCGATCCCCGAACCGGATGACCGGCGCAACCTCCACGGCGCCACGCGCACCACTTGCCGGCTCTGCGGCGAGTGCGACATCGGCTGCAACTTCGGGGCGAAGAACACCCTCGACTACAACTATCTCTCGGAGGCCAAGCACGAGGGCGCCCAGATCCGGGACCTATGCGAGGTGCGCTCCTTCGAGCCACGCGCCGGCGGCGGCTACACCGTCCGGTATGTGAAGCACGAGCTTCTACCTGCAGGACGCGGGCTATCCGGACATGCTGAACTGGCTCATCCAGGCGGTCGAGATGCCGGGCGCCATCCTTCGCTACTGGGTGACGGCCCTGAGGCTCGTCCGCCGCCTTCTGCGGCGGGGAACGGATACGGAC
>JALZLQ010000218.1 GCA_030858605.1 Chloroflexota bacterium | reverse complement strand
TCAGGCTCCGAGATGCGATACGTCTCGGACAACGTCAGCATCTCGAACTCCACCCAGCGTGCCGCGACACGATCGAAGAGCTGGAGACGTGGCAGCCCCTCTCCGCCGAAGACATCCCGACCCTCCGGATCGTCCTGATCAGGTCGCCCGCCCTCGGCATCTTCGGGCTCGCTGCCGAGAGGATCGTCAGGGTCTGGCTGCTCGTCGGTAGGCAATGGCGCCAACGGCTCGCCATCGCCGCCCAGCGGCCGGCCACCGCGGTTCTCGGAGAGGCTCAGTGCCAGGCCCGTCACGTCAAACTCGCCCTCGAAGCCGACGGGTCGGTAATCGACGGTCATCGTGCCCCGGCCGAGGTAGAAGCCGGACTGCTCCTCGAAGGCCTCGAAGGAATCGGTCTCCACGACCGTCTGGCGGATCAGGCCGCCGGCGAAGACCACCGGCCCTGGGGCCGTGGCGGCTCGCGTCGGGAGAACGTAGAGCGTGTCGCCGACCTTGTCCGCGGGGGCTCCAACGTCGACCTCCAGGGCACCGCCGGAGCGCCAGGCGAGGATCACGGGACCTTCTCCGGAAACGTTGCTCGTGAGTTTGGAGCCCGACTCCCAGCCACTGAGCTGCTGGATGACGGCGCGACGGCTATAGAGCGTTCTGGAGGCTTCGGCATCACGCGGCTGGCTCTGCCCGAAGAGCCGCTCGGAGAGCTGCTGAGAGAAGGCGTTGGGTGAGATGACGTCGAAGTCCACCGGCACGGACGCACCAGGTGCCATGGCCGAGAGCACCTGGACACCGTTCCCGAAGACGATGCTGACATGGTCAAGGGGGATGTCCGAGGCATTCGTCAGTGTTCCCTGAAGGCGGTCCTCCACGAGCCGAACGTCCGCCTCGACGCGGGGCGTGGCCAGGGCAGCTTCCGCCCGGAATCCGCGCAGCACTCCGAATCCGACCTGGTAGCCGCGCAGGCTGGCGGGATCTCCGAACAGCACGTCGATGGGTTGCTCGCCACGGTCCTGCTGGAGACTCACGGGGTTGGAGATGAGGGCCGATCCACCGACCTTCACGTCGAAGGTCGTGCGGCTGGGTGAGAAGACGCCGATGAAGACCTGACCCATGCCGCGATCGGTGCCCGCCGCGCCGCGCACGATGGCCAGCTCATTGACGATCACGTCGGTGCCCTTGAGCGAGACGCCCAGCCCGTACGCCGCCACAGCAAAGGCCAGGACCAGTAAGGGCATCGTGAGCCAGGCCCACTCTCGCCGATCGAGCCGCCGCAGGATCAGGTAGTTGGCCGGACCGATCAGCGCGATGTAGCCGAACAGGATGAGGAAGAGCTGGTCCATCCGCGGCAACTGCACGGAGGGCAGGTTGCTGAGTGTACCCAGCAGGAAGCCATCGTCCTGCATGACGAGTGGATTCACGCCACGGTCCAGGGACGCTCCCAGTGCTCGACCCCACAGCTCGCCAGCCACCGATGTGCCTTCCAGCCAGGCCGTGGAGGGGTCGATGCCGATGAGCGCCACTGAACCCTGGCCGTAGGCCGTGCGCGCGGCGATGACCTGGTCGCCACTCCGCCCCAGCGGGCTGCCGCGCTCCAGGACCCCGGCAACCGCCGGCAGCGGCGTGGCATCCGTGGGCAAGGTCCCCAGGAGGGTCGCCAGGTCGGTCAGGGGCACGTCCACTGTCTGAGTCGGCTGGTAGGGCAGGATCTCGGCGGGGAAGCCGCCCATCGTCGTCGTGCCGGTCGAGCCGGCCAGGACGACCAATCGACCACCCAAGGAGATCCACGTGCGCAGCGCATCCAGCTGCTCCGTACCCAGCCGCGTGGAGTCGATGTCCTGCCAGACGATGCGGTCGATGGCGGCCCAGGCCTCCACCCTCGGCGGCAGGTCCTCCGGGCTGATGGCGACCACTACCGGCGAAGGGAGACTGGGTGAGGTGACCGCTTCGCGGACGTCTCGGATGAGTGCCTCTGGACGCTCCGCCACCACGTACACACCCAGTGATCCCAGTTCGTTGGTCGTGACCGGCGCCTCCTGGCGCGCGAGGACGGCTCCGCCGCTGGTCAGGGTCATCACGAAGCGGGCCCCGAAGAAGCCCGGCTGCCCATACAGGATGTGGTCCTGGCGAGCGCCGGATGCGAGCTGGACGGCGATACCGTAGGTGGAGCGGCCCTGGTCGGCGCTGCTGATGCGGAGCTCCCCGTCGACGGCCGGCCCGTCGTTCTCCAGGTGGACGCGCACGGCAGCCCAGGTCCCCGGACGGACATGACCGTCCAACATCGGCTCTGCGATCAGCCGGATGCCGGAGTCGGGAGGCGTGGCGGCGGGTTCTGCGGCAAGCGTGACTGCGGCCGGTGCGAGCGCGGCGCTCATGCCCGCCAGCGCCATCCCGCAGGCCAGGAACGCGCTCAGGCCCAGGCGCATCGTGCGGTTCGGGACGCGGTCCGCTGATCCCCTGGGTCGTGACATGAAGCCTCGGGTTTGCGTGCGCGTGAGCGTGTCGGAGCGGGGCGGTGCCTCGCGGCTATCGACTAGACGCACGGGTCCCCGCGAAAGTTGCATGGAAAGTGACGGGGGTCATGGGGCCCGCCCGCTACCATCTGACCACGTGCCCATCTTGCGCCCCTTTCGAGCCCTGCGCTACCAGCCTGCGCGCGTGCCCGACATCTCCGCCGTGCTCTGCCCTCCGTACGACGTGATCGGTCCCGCCGAGCAGGAAGACCTCCTGCGGCGCCACCCGTTCAACGCCGTGCGCTTGGAGCTGCCGCCCGCCGCGATCGGCTCGTCGGAGGGCGGTCCGCATGAGGCGGTCGAGGATGACGACCGGCGCTACCGGGAGGCGGCGCGCAACCTGGTGGCGTGGCGCAGCGAGGGCATCCTGGCCAAGGATCCGCTGCCGTCGGTCTACGTCCACGAGATGCGCTACGGAACCGGTCCGGGTGGCATGCCCCGAACGGCACGCGGTCTCATCGTCCGCCTGCGCCTCGAGCCGCTCGAGCCTGGTAGCGGCGTGCGCGCCCACGAGCGGACGATGAGCGGACCCAAGGAAGACCGCTACCGCCTGCTGCGCGCCACGGGAACGAATCTCAGTCCCGTGGTGATGCTGCACGAGCAGCCAGGGACCGATGCACTCCTCGACGAACTCACCATAGGCTCGCCCGCTGCAACGGCCAGCGAGCCTACGGGGGTCGAGCATCGTCTCTGGGTGGTGCCGGCCGAAAGGGAAGGGGAAGCGGCTTCGGCGGGGAGCGGCGGGCCGGCTGATCGGGCCAGGAAGTTGCTCCAGGTCGTGGAGAGCGGACCGCTGACCATCGCGGACGGGCATCACCGCTACGAGACGGCCCTGCGATATCGCGAGGAGCGCGGACAGCGCCGCGCCTGTGAGAGCGACCCTCCCTACGACTACGTGCTGGTCCTCATCTACGGCGTGGATGCCGCCCCTGCCGCGCTGGCCACCCACCGCGTGGTCCATGACCTGGCTCCCGTCGAGGGCTTCCTGGCCGTGGCCGAGGCGCTGTTCGACATCGAGATGCTGCGTGGTCCTGACGAACTGTTGGCCCGCATGACCGTGGGGCCGGCGGAGGGCAGCAGCCGCTTTGGATACCGCGGCCCGGACGGGGTCGCACTGCTGGAGGTCCGTCGAGAGCGATTCGCTCCGCTCCTGGATGACACCCTTCCGGAGGCGGCCCGCTGGCTGGACACTAGCCTGCTGGCGGCGGCTCTTGGGCAGCTGACCGGCATCGGCCTGGAGGATCTGGCCCGCGGCGGTCGCGTGACCTATCTCAAAGACCCGGCGGCGGCCGTCTCGCTCGCCGCCGAGTCCGGTGACACGGCGTTCCTGCTGGATCCGACGCCGGTCGCCTCCGTGCTGCGCGTGGCCGAAGCTGGCGGCGTCATGCCCCAGAAGTCGACATATTTCTACCCGAAGGCGCCCACGGGACTGCTCTTCAATCCGCTCGAGCCGTAGGAGGTGAAGGTGCGCGACATGGGCGGTGGAGGTGGCATCGAGCCGCGGCTGGCCAGACCGGTGCGCAAGGATGAGATCGTCATCGCGGAGCGCGGGATCTACGTGGAGTCGTGGCTGCCCGAGCGGCGCTCCCGGCGCAAGCCGCTCTACTTCCTGCACGGCGAGCTGGGGGGCTCATGGCTTTGGGAGCGCTACCTGTCCTACTTCGCTCAGCGCGGTTGGGAGGGTCATGCACTCAACCTGCGCGCACACTTCTGGTCGGAGACGGCTGACCTGGCGTCGCTCGACACGGACTCCTATCTGGAGGATGCACAGGCTGGGCTGGAAGCGTTGGGCCGGCCGGCTGTGGTAGTGGGCCACGGCCTGGGGGCCCTGCTGGCCTTGAGGCTGGCCGAGGCATCGACCGAGGTGGCCGGGCTGATCCTGATCGCTCCTGCGCTGCCCGAGCCCATCCGCGCGGACCCGCCGCCGCATGTGGTCCGGCTGGTGCCCGCCACCTTTCGAAAGGAGCTCATCGGCTGGGCCGGTCCCGTGGACCAGATCCAGCGGCAGGAGCCCGACCTTTCGGAGGCGGACGTGGCGCGCATCCAGCACCTCATGGGAGCGGAGTCTGGAGCCGCCCGCCGCCAGATGCTGGCTGGCGTCCGCGTGGAGCGGGCGGGGCTTGAGGGCGTCCCTTCCCTGGTGTTGAGCGGTGGGGCGGATCGACTCTTCCCGGCGGCGGACGGTGAACGTCTGGCCGATTGGTTGGGCGCGGATCGGCAGGTCTTCCCCGACCACACCCACTACGGCCTGGTGGTGGGCGAGCGTGCCCACGAACCGGTGGCCGAAGCCGTTCGCACCTTCCTGGAGGTGCATCGGCTATAGGCTCGCCAGTTACGTCGGGTTCGCCAGTCGTTCTGACGACGGTCGCCGACAGGCCGGCCTCAGGGAGGGTCATCTCTGCATCGCTTGACATGAACGTTGTACTGGTTCCGTTGACAGTGGCGGT
>JALZLQ010000261.1 GCA_030858605.1 Chloroflexota bacterium | reverse complement strand
ACGCTGAAGTCTCCCTCCAGGCTGGTGCCACATTCGCGGCAGTGCAGCCGTGTGACGCTCAGCTCGTGCTGGCAGACGGGACACGTCGCGATGACGTCATTGGCCATCCTCAGCGCGCCCCGGCGCCGCGACGACGGCCGCTCCTTGGCGCAGGCTCAGACCAGCGCGGGTGCGTACTCCGTCCAGCGGGCCTGCCGTCCCGTCGCACGGAGGGTCGGTCCGTGCCGACGTGGTGGGGGTCGAACATCCCCGGTAAACGCCATTCCATCGTAGGTAGCCTCCATTCCTTGGCCGGGCAGCTCGCCCGTCCAACGGATAATGCTCTGCTACTTACGATATGTCAACTCTGACCTTCGCAAAGGGAAAGGTGACCTTGGACTCTATCTGCCGCCATCTTCACCCATCAGGGCGGAAAGGCCAGTGACCTCCTCAGGCACTCGATGGAAGAGAGCCTGGTCGGCCCGGCCCGGAAGCACCCGGATGAGTGCCGCTGGGCGCAGCCCCAAGGTCGTCCGGCCGCGCGGACCCTCCAGCGTCACGGAGTCGCGCGAACTGGATGTCTCCACCACGCGGGCCATGGCCCCCGGGGTCAGCCCTTCCCGTTCCAGGTAGACCAGAAGCTCCGCGTCCTCCTCGGCTTCCTCGGTGATGCGGTAGATGGTGATCTCATCGCCTTCGGGCACTTCACTGAGACGTGTGCCTGCCGGCCGGCTGCGGGCCGCCGCAGCGTCGATGGGATTGCCATGCGGGCAGGTCCGTGGATCGCCCAGGAGTCGCGCGATGCCAGCCTCCACGCGCGGCGAGATGGCACTCTGGAGCCGCGCTGCCTCCTCGTCCGATTCAGCCCAGCCCAGGCCGATGACGCGAGTCAGCAGCCACTCGAGCAGTGCATGTCGCCGAAAGATGGTGTCGGCCGCGGCCAGGCCGGCTGAGGTCAGCGCCAGCGACCGCTCCGGCGAGACGGAGACCAGGCCATCGTGCGCCAGCCGCCCGACCATCTCCGACGCCGCCTGGGTCGTGACTCCGAGCTTGCGCGCCAGGGATGCGGCCATGGCCGGACCGCCGCCGCCGGTCATCCAGCGAAGTGCCAGCAGGTAGCCCTGCCCCGCCTCGGAAAGCTCCACTGTCGTCCCGTCATCGCGGCGTCTACTCATGCCGCCCATGGTACCGCCGCCACTTACTCAAGCCGCCTTTAGCGAGCGATGCAAGGCCGCTTGACCACTTGTCCGCGGGGCGCTAGCATGCGCCTCGCAAATCCGAGTCGCGCGCTCGGGATTAGTCGCTTGGAGGATCGGATGGATCGACGCGAATGCGGCCTGCTGGTACCTGTAGCACTCATCGCTCTGCTCCTGGCGGCCTGCAGCGCCGGCCCGACGCCGGGCGTCACGACAGGCCCCTCGACGGGCCCCAGCACTTCTCCGACCTTGCCCAGTGCGAGCAGCCCATCGGTCCAGCCGCCCAGCAGCGAGCTGACGGTCTACTCCGGCCGTTCCGAAGAGCTCGTGGCTCCGCTCCTGGAGCAGTTCGAGACCGATACCGGCGTCACCGTCAATGCCCGCTACGGAGATACGGCCGAACTCGCGGCGCTGATCCTCGAGGAGGCAGACGCGGGCCGGATCCAGGCCGACGTCTTCTTCGCCCAGGATGCCGGAGCCCTCGGCGCAGTCGCCGATGCCGGCCTGTTCGCGACCCTGGACGACGCCGTTCTGGAGCGTGTGGATACTCGATTCCGCGACGACGAAGGCCGCTGGACCGGGGTAAGTGGACGTGCTCGTGTCCTGGCCTACTCCACGGAGAGCCTCGCGCAGTCGGACCTGCCGGCCTCCATCACCGAACTGACCGATCCGGCCTGGGCCGGGCGCATCGGCTGGGCGCCCACCAACGCATCGCTGCAGGCCTTCGTGACCGCGTTCCGGCAGTTGGAAGGTGAGGACGCTGCGCGAGCCTGGTTGGAGGGCATCGTGGCCAACGATCCGGTGGTCTATGAGAGCAATACGACCGCCGTGGAAGGCGTTGCCGCGGGCGAGGTGGACCTGGCCATGGTCAATCACTACTACCTGATGCGCCTGCTGACCGAGAACGGCCCGGAATACCCTGTGGCCAATCACTTCCTGCCAGGTGGTGATCTGGGGTCGCTGGTGAACGTCGCGGGCGCGGGCATCATGGCCTCCAGCCAGAACGCCGACGTCGCCGCGCAGTTCGTCGACTATCTCGTTTCAGAGGACGCCCAGACCTACTTCTCGGAGGAGACCTATGAGTACCCGCTGGTGGAAGGCATCGCGGCGGACGAGAGGCTGCCCGGACTGGACGAGATCGAGTCGCCGGACATCGACTTGAATGACCTGGCCGACCTGCAGGGCACGGTCGAGCTGATGCGTGACGCGGGGGCCCTGGACTGACCGCCTTGCCCGTGGTCCGCCGCCGCCTGCCCGTGGCCGCGAGCGGGCGGCGACCTCCAGCGCCGCTGCTCGTGGTCGTGGCCGGCATCTGTGTGCTGTCCATGCTGCCGCTGGCCTATCTCGCCATCCGTGCCTCCGGTGCGGACGAGCGTGCCCTGGAGCTCATGCTCCGGCCGCGCACGTTGGAGCTGCTCGTCTCCAGCGTGGTGCTGGCGGCCGGTGTGGGGCTGGGCGCAACGTTGCTGGGCGTGCCGCTGGCCTGGCTCACGACCCGCACGGATCTGCCCGGACGGCGCGCCTGGACGGTGCTGAGCGTGGCGCCCCTGGCCGTGCCTTCGTACGTACTGGCCTTCGCGCTCATCGCGGGGTTGGGTCCACGCGGCGCGCTGGGCGGCTTCGTGGAGTCGCTCGGCGTGGCAGGCCTGCCCAGCATCTATGGGTTGCCCGGCGCGCTGCTCGTCCTCACCTTGGCCACTTACCCCTACGTGCTGCTGGCCACGCGCGCAACGCTGATGCGTGCCGATCCCGCCTTGGAAGAGGCGGCGCGCTCACTGGGCGACGGCTTCGCCACGGCCTTCCGACGTGTGACCCTGCCTCTGCTGGCCCCGGCCATGGGCACGGGCGCCCTGCTTGCCGCTCTCTACGCCATCTCGGACTTCGGGGCCGTGTCCATCCTTCGCTTCGATTCGTTCGCGCGAGCCATCCACGTCCAGTACCGCTCCTCCTTCGATCGTTCCGGCGCGGCCGCACTGGCACTGCTCCTGGTGGCGGCCGCATTTGCGCTCGTATGGGCGGAGGCGCGCGTGAGGCGACGCGCGGCCCTGCGCGTGCCCCATGGTGCACGGCGCGCGGCGCGCCTCGTACCGCTGGGACACTGGCGCTGGCCGGCCCTGGCCTTCTGCACGGCTGTGGTGTGCCTGGCGCTGATCCTGCCCGCAAGCACTATCGGCTACTGGCTCGTGCGCGGACTGGACCAGGGTGAGCCTCTGCGAGTCCTGGCTGCGCCCATCCGCGACTCGCTGGTGGCGGGCGGCGCGGCGGCACTGGTGGCGGTCGGCCTGGCCCTGCCAGTGGCTTTCCTGGTGGTGCGTCATCCCGGCCGTCTGGCGTCCATCGCCGATCGCGTCCTTTATGGCGCCTACGCCATGCCCGGCATCGCACTCGCGCTGGCCCTGGTCTTCTTCAGCTTGAACGTGGTGCCCTTTCTCTATCAGACACTGGTGCTGCTGGTGCTCGCCTACGCGCTGCGCTTCCTGCCCCAAGCCAGCGGAACGACGCGCAGCTCGCTGATGCTCATCGGGCCGCGCATCCCGGAAGCAGCTCGTTCGCTGGGGCGCTCACCTCTCGAAGTGTTGCGTACCATCACCCTCCCGCTGCTGAGGCCCGGCCTCCTGGCCGGTGCCGCCCTCGTCTTCCTCAGCACGATCAAGGAGTTGCCCCTGACGCTGCTCGTCGCGCCCACCGGCTTCAGCACGCTTGCCACGCAGGTGTGGGGCGCTGCCAATGAGGGCTTCTTCGCGCGCGCAGCTGCGCCGGCGGCCGTACTCATGCTCATCTCCCTGGCCTCCGTCACGCTCCTGCTGCGCGACGAGGAGCGACCTGGATGAGCGGAGCCGGCATGTCGGACGGGGTCCAGGCCGCGGTGCGCCTGTCGGGCGTAGAGAAGCACTTCGGGCGCGTGACCGCGCTCGACCACTTCGACCTGGAGCTCCGATCGGGCTCCATGCTGGCCCTGCTGGGGCCCTCCGGGTGTGGCAAGACCACCGCGCTGCGCCTGATAGCCGGGTTCGAGCGCCCGGATGCGGGCACCATCGAGGTGGGCGGTCGTCGCGTGGCGTCGGCGGACGCCAGCGTTCCCCCGGAGCGGCGTCGGGTCGGCCTCGTGTTCCAGGACTTCGCGCTGTTCCCGCACCTCTCGGTGCGGGACAATGTGGCCTACGGCATCCGCCGCGACCCCGACCGGGACGTACGGGTCAACGAGCTCCTAGAACTGGTCGGGCTCAGGGCGGACGAGCGGCGCATGCCCCACGAACTCTCGGGAGGCATGCAGCAGCGTGTGGCCATCGCGCGCGCTCTCGCCCCGCGGCCGAACGTGCTGCTCCTCGACGAGCCGTTTTCCAACCTCGACCAGGCACTGCGCACCCAGCTTCGGGCGGAGGTGCGGGAGATCCTGCGGGATGCGCGCCAGAGCGCCATCTTCGTCACACACGACCAGGGCGAGGCCTTGACCATCGCTGACCAGGTGGCGGTCATGTCCCGAGGTCGCGTCGAGCAGGTGGCTGCTCCGGAGGTCGTCTATGCCGAGCCTCGCACGCCCTTCGTGGCCACCTTCGTGGGTGTCGCCAACCTCATCCCGGCGGACTGCCGCGATGGCATCGGGCTGACGCGCTTCGGTCCCGTGACACTGATCGGCGGGCCCGCGCGCCGCCCGCTGGGTCGCGCCCTGTCGCTATTGCGACCAGAGCACTTCCTGGTCCGCGAAGCCCCCGACGGGCCTGCTTCCGCTGAGTCGTGGCAGGTCATCGCGCGACAGTTCTCGGGCTCGGAGATCCTCCTGGAGGTACGCGCGGCCGACGGTCAGCGGGTCTGGGTGGAGGCCGGCGGTCAGGTCCGCCGGCTGGCCATCGGCGACCGCGTCGAGCTGCGCCTGCGCGACGTGGAGACCGTGGCCTTCGCACCTTCAGCGGGCATCGCCGCGCCCCATGAGCTCGCGCTCGACCGCGGCGAGCCGATCCGCCCGGAGAGCCTGGAGCCGGTCGAGCCGCCCGTACACTAGCCTCGATGCGCCGACTCATCGAGTGTGTTCCGAACTTCAGCGAGGGCCGCCGGCTCGAGGTGGTGGACGCGCTCGCAGACGAGGTCACGGCGACACCGGGGGTCCACCTCCTGGACCGCACTTCCGACCCGGACCACAACCGGAGTGTGCTGACGTTCGCAGGGCCGCCGCTGCCAGTGACGGAGGCGATGGAACGCATGGTGGGAATCGCCCTCGGCCGTATCGACATGGAGCGTCACGCCGGCCAGCATCCGCGCATGGGTGCCGTGGACGTCATCCCCTTCGTGCCTCTTGGTGAGACGTCGATCGACGAGGCCGTGACATTGGCCGGGGGCTTCGCGGAGCGCATCGCCGAGCGATACGCGCTCCCCGTCTACCTGTATGCCATGGCCGCCATTCGACCCGAGAGGCGCATCCTGGCGGACGTCCGGCGGCCCCAGTACGAGGGGCTCAAGACGCTCATCGTGGAAGATCCGGAACGGGCGCCGGATTTCGGGCCGCGCAGGCTCCACCCCACGGGAGGCGCCGTTGCGGTCGGGGCCCGCCCGTTCCTCATCGCCTACAACATCAACCTGGCCTCGGACGACGTGGCCCTGGCCAAGCGCATCGCCGGTACCGTGCGTGAGAGGGGCGGCGGGCTGCCTCGGGTCCAGGCGCTGGGTCTGTACCTGGAGGACCTGCGCTGCGCCCAGGTCTCCATGAACCTGCTGGACCACGCCATCACGCCCATCTGGCAGGTCTGGGAGCGCGTGCGGGACCTTGCCGCCCCGGAGGGCGTGGAGCTGCGCGAGTCGGAGTTGATCGGCCTGGCACCGCTGGCCGCCCTGACCGAGGTGGCCGACCACATCGGGGTCGACCCAGGCAAGCCGGAGGCGGCGCGGATCACCGAGGCGGCGGCCTGGCTGCGCATCCGTGACTTCGAGCCGACCAAGGCACTCGAGCTGCGCCTGGCGCGGGCGGAGGGCGACGGCGACGTCTGATTTGGCGCGGCACGATGTGCTGGTCAGCGGCGCGGCGGAGGTGGCCACGCTGGCCGGCGGGCTGCGTCGCGCCGGCGCTCAAGCAGATGCCGCCCTGCTGCGCGCCAGCGAGATCGGCCCGCTCGCGGTAGCGGTCCTAGACGGTCGTATCAGCGCGGTCGGTCCGGAGCCCGAGGTGCGCGCCCGACTCGCGGGCCTGGGCATCGATCCAGACGCCCTTATCCGCATCGACGCGGCGGGAGGGACCATCACGCCGGGCCTCATCGACGCGCACACGCATCTAGCTTTCGCGGGCACGAGAGAAGGGGAGCTGCGCCTGCGCCAGCAGGGTGCCGGGTACCTGGGCATCCTGGCCGCTGGCGGCGGGATCCTCTCCACGGTCGAGCGGACACGCGCGGCGAGCTACGACGAACTGCTAGCGGAGGCGCGCCGCTGGAG
>JALZLQ010000177.1 GCA_030858605.1 Chloroflexota bacterium | reverse complement strand
CTCAGCGCCTCCGCGGAGAAGCCGCCGAAGACCACGGTGTGGGCCGCCCCAAGGCGCGCGCATGCGAGCATGGCGATGGGCAGCTCGGGGATCATGGGCATGTAGATGGCCACCCGATCGCCGGTCGTGACGCCCAGCTCCCGGAGCGCGTTGGCGGTCTTGATCACCTCACGCTGGAGATCGGCGAAGGTCAGCGTGCGTCGATCGCCCGGCTCGCCGATCCAGTGATAGGCGACCTTGTCGCCCAAACCGTTCTCCACGTGGCGGTCCACACAGTTGTAGGCCACGTTGAGCTGCCCGCCCAGGAACCACTTGGCGAAGGGGGGCTCCCACTCAAGGACGGTCTCGAAAGGACGGTCCCAGGAGAGCTTCTCTCGGGCGCGCCGCTCCCAGAAGGCCAGCGGGTCAGCCTCCGCTTCCGCGTAGACAGCGCGAGTCGCGTTGGCATCCCGAGCGAAGGGCTCGGGCGGCGGGAACCGCCGATGCTCGGCCATCAGGTTCTCGATGGCCGGACCGTGCTCTTCGCTGGACTGATGCTGGTCGCTCACCCCGATGTCTCCCGTCGTGATCCGCGCTGCTCGTCGCGGTCATGGTAGACGGACGTCGCCCACGCGCCCGGGTGGTCACGCCCTCACCTCATCGGGTGGGTAGATGCCCGCGGCCCGGGCCGGACGGCAGGGCTCCACACCTCGGACCCTAGGCTTGGGGAAATGAACGGCGAGGGAACGCCCGATGAATACGGTCGGAATGGTTGAGACATCCTCACGCGGCCTGATCTCCAGCCCTCAGGTCACAGCGGCCGACAGGATGAAGGCGCCGGCGAACCCCAGGGTGGTGAAGAGGCTGGTCGCCCGTCCGCCATGGTCGAATGCTTCGGGCAGCACGGTGTGCGCCACCATGGTCAGGATGGCGCCGGCAGCGAAGGCTTGGACAAGGCCGATCACCTCGGGAAAGGCGGCCCCCACCACGATGTAGCCGAGGGCGGCCGCGATCGAGCTCGCCAGGACGACTGATGCCCAGCTCCCGAGCACATAGGCCATCGAATGCTTCGCCTTGCGCATGCTCGTGGTCGCGGCGATCGACTCCGGGAGATTCGAGAGGAACACGGCCGCGACGAGCGGCAGCCCGACAATGCCTCCCGCCAACAGGCTGATGCCGATGGCCAGCGACTCGGGGACCCCATCGAGGACGCTACCGAAGACGATCGTGGAGGCCTTTCGATCCTCTCGCGCGACGGTGGTGCACAGTCGATCGCCGCCGCCTGCATGGTCGATGGCCCAGGCACCAGCGAAGAAGACGAGGCTGCCGCCGGCCAGGCCGAAGGCAAGCGTGATCGGCCCACCATCTTCGATGGCCTCCGTCGCCAGATCCACCGAGACGGTGCTGATGAGCACGCCGGCAGCGAATCCCAACAACATGCCGATGACCCGCTCGGGGAGTGTCACCACCATGGCCACGATCGCACCGATGATCAAGGCGCTGCCACCCGCCAGGGCCCAAAGGGCCGCCTGGACCGCGTCATCCGTTTCCACTATCTAGTGCGGTCCACGTGCCGCTTCGTCGGCCTGTGATGGACACCGAACGAACGCATCGTCCCCGGAGTTCATGATCTGTTCTTCGCAGTGGAAGCCTGCGGCCACCTTATCAGCGCATCCGCGGCGTAAGCTCCCTTGGTGGAGGACCGTCCCAACGCCTCGGAGCCGGTCGATCGTCAGAACGGCGATGTGCCCCGCCGCGTCCTGGTGGTGGACGATGAGCCGACCGTCAGGGAGGTCGTGGCGCGTTATCTGGAACGCGACGGCATGACCGTCGAGCAGGCCGCAGATGGCGCCCAGGCGCTCGACGCGCTGAAGCGCCACCCCGATCTGGTGGTGCTCGACATCATGATCCCCGGCACGACCGGACTGGAGATCCTCCGTGAGATCCGCCAGGCCGGCGAGACGCCGGTCATCCTGCTGACTGCCCGCTCCGATGAGACCGACCGGGTGGTCGGCCTGGAGCTAGGCGCCGACGACTACGTCGTCAAGCCCTTCTCGCCGCGAGAGCTGGCCGCGCGCGTCCGGTCCGTCCTGCGTCGCAGCCGGGTGCGTCCATCGACCGAACGCCTCGCCTTCGAAGGGCTGGTCATCGACACGGCCGCCAGGGACGTCTTCGTCTCCGGTGAGCGCGTCCAGATGCGTCCGCGTGAGTTCGACCTGCTGGCCTTCCTGGCGGCATCGCCGCGGCAGGTCTTCTCCCGCTCGCAGATATTGGAGCGCGTGTGGGACGCCCCGGCCGAGTTCCAGGACCTCTCCACGATCACCGTCCACGTGCGCAGGCTGCGCAACAAGATCGAGGCTGACCCATTGCACCCTCGCTGGATCACGACGGTATGGGGCGTCGGCTACCGCTTCGAGCCGTGACGCTGGCGGCGGCGCCGTTGATCGTCGGGTTGGTGGCGTTCGTGGCGCTTCTGACGGTGGGTGGTGCTGACATCGCGGCGGCGGCCGTCCCGCTCGGCACCGTCGTGTTCGGGTTGGCGGCTGCGTCCAGCGTTGGCGTGCTCGTCCTGCCCCGTCTGAGCGTGCGCTCCAGCTCCCTGCGTCGGACAGTGCTCGCGGCCGGCATCACCGCGATGATCATCACCGGCGTGGCCGTCACGGTGTCGAGCGCGGCCGTGATGCTGGAGCCACTCCAGCTGAGC
>JALZLQ010000172.1 GCA_030858605.1 Chloroflexota bacterium | reverse complement strand
CGACGAGATGGATCTCGTCATCTCCTCGCATCACACGCACCGACAGGAACTCACGGTCAGCCAGGGCCGCGGGATCGCCGGCTGGTCCGGGAGAGGGATCGGCCCGGGGCGAAGAGGTGGTTGGTGGGGTCGATGGCGAGGGAACCGGCGAAGCGGAGGGCGGAGGTTGCGCCGCGCTGGTGCACGCGACGAGGAGGATGCTGAGAGCGAGGAGCCGCACGAGGGTGGTCATAAGCGCCAGACGGCCCTGGCGTGCCTCCGGTTCCGGAGAGAGTGGCTCCAGTCGTCCGAGCGGCCCACATCGCCTTGACCTGGAAGCGCGAACCGATCAGTTGCCGATCCCGTGCCAGGGCATGACCTGCACGGTCCGGTTGCCCGGCCTGCCGCCGAGGCGGATCTTGCGCAGCTCGACGTTGTTGCTCATGTCCCGCTCTCGGAGCAGGCCCGACGGGTTGGCCTCCACTGCGATGTAGTAGGTGCCGTTGGGCACGTTGGTGACGTCGAGCGACTGTCCGGCCACCTGGTAGTACGTGTCACCCCAGCCGGCCTGGAGCGTCTCGCGGATCCAGACGGCGCTGGGTCCGCCACAGGAAGTGCCCAGGCCGGTCGAACCGGGCTGCCACTCCGCGCCGGGAAGCGTCAGATCGATGGCGTCCGTTGGCGCCAGGCAGAAGGCCTGCTTCCTGGCCACCACCTCCTGCTCCATGGACTCGTTCCAAAGTGAATAACGCGCGAACTGCAGGAAGTGCCAGTGGTTGTGACCCCGGCCGACATGGAACTCCATGAACCCGGCCCGGGCTCGTCCCAGCACCCTGTCGCCATCGAGGAAGTACTGGTAGGCGTCCATCACGTCCTCGTCGTCACGCTTGAAGCCCTCCACCAGAAGTGGCGCGGGGCCGGCGTTCCAGACGTTGGCGCCGAAAGAGATGCGGTCCTTGTTGCCCTCACGAGCCACGGAGATCCCGAAGGCGGGCAGCGCGATGAGGTCGGGCAATGCCGCGTCCGGCGGGTCCATCACGCTGGGAGCGATGCCCAGCGTGCCGCGCACTGGGAACCCGGCTGCGCGCGCATCGACTCCGTCCGGCGGCGGCTTGGGGTAGGGGCAGTCCGGGCAGAAGTCCTCCTCGGTCTTGATGCGGACGTTGACGGCCACCGAAGCGTCCTCTGCGGCTACGTTGAAGGCCGAACGGAAACGGGGAGTGATGGCGATGCGCATCGTGTAGCGGCCATCAGCTCCGTTGAATCTGGGTCCGTCCCACTCGAAGTGGGGGACCGCCCAGCCCTTCTCGATGCCCCACACCGTGCCCAGCATGTAAGGAGCGGCCGATCCCCACCAGCCGCACTGCCGCGGATATCGCGAGGCCATCGGCCCACCCGCGGTTACGCGCATGTCCTGGCCCTGGGGGCAGAAGGTGGGATAGCGTTCCAGCACGACGTTGCCGGCGCTGTCCGTGAGGGTCACGCGGAAGAATCGGTGCAGGCCCTTGAAGCCGTTGGCCATATCCGAAGGTAGCTGCCGGCGCGTGCCATCGGCGAAGTGCTGCCAGAGGGTGACCCCATGGTCATAGTCCGGTCGGACGGCCCGGATGTCCCATGGCCCCCGCATGGCCGCGACCAGGATGCCGGGCGTCAGGTAGGCCGGCCCGTCTCCGTAGCGGGTAACGGTCACTGAAGATCGAGGGGCTATCAGGCGGAGCGAGGGGTCCTGTGAGGCTGACTCCAGGGCCAGGGCGGCGGGTCCTGTCCCGGCGATCACGGTGAGCGCGAGCAGGGACGCAAGGAGCGGACGGAACGGGCGACGACCGGGGGCCATGGAGACTCCTCTTGGGCGACTTGCGCAGACACCGGTGGTGAGGCCCGGCAGCGCCACGACGCTCCGGTGGGGGTCCCGGTTCCATCTGTTTCGCGAGGCAGACACGGCCGGGCCGCGTCACACTCCGCGCATGACCGTCCGCTGTCGCTTCGCCCCGAGCCCGACTGGGCCGCTCCACGTGGGAGGCGCCCGAACCGCCCTCTACAACTTTCTGTTTGCCAGGAAGCTGGGTGGCCGCTTCATCCTGCGCCTGGAGGACACGGATGTCGCCCGTTCCGAGCTGGAGTACGAGCGTGACGTGCTGGAGAGCCTGCACTGGCTGGGCATCGAGTGGGACGAGGGTCCGGAGGTGGCAGGGCTCCCTGCCCGCGGCCCATACGGCCCATATCGTCAGATGCAGCGCCTGGACCTCTATCGCGCGGCCGCCGACCGGCTGCTCGCCGAGGACAAGGCCTATCCCTGCTTCTGCACGGCCGGGGAGCTGGCAGCCGATCGCGCGGCGCAGCAGGCGGCGCACCAGCCGCCGCACTACGTCGCTCGTTGCGCTGGTCTGAGCGCGGAGGATCGCGCCGCGCGTGAGGGGGAGGGGAGGCGCTCAGCCATCCGCTTCCGCGTGGGGCAGGGCGCCGTGGCCTTCGAGGACATCGTGCGTGGCCCCGTTTCCATCGATACGACAGCGCTGGGCGGCGACCTCGTCATCGTCCGCTCCGACGGCACGCCGCTGTACCACTTCACGGTCGTGGTGGATGACGCTCAGATGGCCATCACGCACGTCATCCGCGGCGAGGAACACCTGTCCAACACGCCCAAGCACATCCTGCTCTTCCAGGCACTGGGTGCCGAGGTCCCGGTATTCGCGCACCTGCCCCTCATCCTAAACCCGGACCGCACCAAGATGAGCAAGCGCAAGAGCCAGACGGCGGTCGCCGCCTACCGCGCTGAGGGGTTCGTCAAGGAGGCGCTGGTCAACTACCTGGCACTGCTTGGCTGGTCGCCGGGCACCGAAGAGGAGATCTTCAGCCTGGACGAGCTGGCGCAGCGCTTCGAGCTGGAACGCGTCCACTCCGCCGGTGCCGTCTTCGATCGGCAGCGTCTGGAGTGGGTGAACGGCCAGTGGATCCGCCGCCTATCCGATGAGGAGCTCATCGCGGGCGCGCTGCCTTACCTGCGCGAGCGACTGCTCGAGCTGGAGCCGGGCGGAGCGCAGGTCCGGATGCCGGCCGAGGACGACCTGCGTGCCCTTCTGCCGCTGGTCCGGGAGCGGATGCCTCTGCTGGGTTCGATCGCCGACCTGGTCGACTTCCTGTTCGTCACGGAGATCACCGTCGATGCGCAGCTTCTTCTGCCCAAACGCTGGGACGCGGCGACGACACTGGAGGCGCTCTCCGAGGCGCGACGGCTGATCGCCGATGTGGGCGCCGTCTCCTTCGAGGCCGACGAGCTGGAGCCGCCGCTCCGGACCCTCTGCGAGGAGCGCGGCTGGAAGGCGGGCGACCTGTTCATGGCTATCCGCGTTGCGGTCACCGGACGCACGGCCGCTCCGCCGCTCTTCGACACGCTCGTGGCACTCGGGTTTGAGCGGACGCTCCAGCGCCTGGATGC
>JALZLQ010000142.1 GCA_030858605.1 Chloroflexota bacterium | reverse complement strand
GGGCCGACCGCACCTAGGGTATCGGTCACGAAGTCTCGGAATCGATCGACCAGCACGGTGGGTCGGCGGTCCAGACCCCCATGGCCATCGTCGAGCAGGTCCCACAGGCCCATGTGGCCGAGATAGGCATCGAGGTCCTTGCCTCCGGTTCGCCACGTCCAGGTGATCAGGCGCCCATTCGAAACGGTCTGGTTCGAAGGCAGGCTTCGCGCCGTGAGGCGAGATCAGACGCGCTCGAAGGCCATGGCCACCGCGCCGCCACCGCCCAGGCAGAGCGTGGCCAAGCCGTAGCGGCCCTCCCGACGTCGCAGCTCATGGAGCAGCGTGGCCACGATGCGTGCCCCGCTCGCGCCGATGGGATGGCCCAGCGCGATGGCGCCGCCGTTCACGTTGACCTTGTCCCAGTCGAAGCCGAGCTCCCGCCCATCGGCCAACACCTGGGCTGCGAAGGCCTCGTTGATCTCGACCAGGTCGAAGGCCTCGATAGGCATCTCGATGCGCGCCAGCAGCTTCTGTACGCCGCTGATGGGCGCCAGGAAGAGCCAGCGCGGCGCCAGATCGGCCTGGCTGTAGCCGATGACGCGAGCCAGCGGCGTCAGGCCGTAGCGCTCCACGGCTCGCTCGCTGGCCACGACCGTGGCCGCGGCGCCATCAGTGATGCCTGGCGCATTGCCGGCCGTGACCGATGCGGTGAGCGGCCCTTCCTCATCATCCGGCTCGGGCAGCGCGAAGGCCGGCTTCAGACGGCCCAGCGCGTCAGTGGTCGAGTCGCGGCGGGGCGCCTCATCCGTATCGAAGAGCGACTCCTCCTTCCCGCGCCGGACCGGCACGGGGACGATCTCCTCCGTGAAGCGGCCCGCGTCGATGGCCGCGACAGCCTTCTGATGACTGCCGAAGGCGAACGTATCCTGATCCTCGCGGCTTACCCGGTTCTTACTCGCGACTCTCTCAGCGTGTGTGCCCATGTGCACCGCTTCCGTGGCACACCACAGGCCGTCGACCACGGTCGCGTCAACGATCTCGCCGTTGCCCAGCCGGTAGCCGAAGCGCGCCTTTGGGAGCAGGTACGGACCCTGATCCATGTTCTCCATGCCGCCGGCCACGGCGATGTCCAGGTCCCCGGCGCGTATCTGGGCCGCCGCGAACATGACGGCCTTGAGCCCCGAACCACAGACCTTGTTGATGGTCGTGGCGCTGGTGGAGTCGGCTAGGCCTGCGTTGAGCGCCGCGATACGGGCTGGGGCCTGACCGGCGCCAGCCTGGATGACCTGGCCCATGATCACTTCCTCGACCGCGTCGCTGGGGATGCCCGCGCGCTCCACGGCGGCCCTGATGGCGATACCGCCCAGGGTCGTAGCCGGCACGTCCGCCAGGCTGCCACCGAACTTGCCGATGGGCGTTCGCGCGGCCGAGACCAGGTAGACGCCGCCATTGCGGCCGGTGGGCTGTTCCATCGAACGAATCTACACCGCGCGCGGGCGCCAGCCCGCCACGCGCTGGCCAAGTCCGCGAACGGTGGTGCCCTCTCCGGCGAGGACCGCGCGCCGCCCGATGGCTAGGATGACACGATGGCAGACGTCGAAACGCGCCGAGTAGCGCTCGTGACCGGTGTGGCCGCGGGCATCGGACGGGCGACCGCGGAGGTGCTCCTGGCCGACGGCTGGCGGGTGGTCGGCGTAGATGTCCGCGACCGTGCACCGGGCGGGGTCGAGCTGGAGGTCGGCGACGCAGCGGACTCCGCGGTGTTGGGTCGAGCGATCGCGCAAGCCGCCCCAGACGGCAGAGGACTGGACGGCTTGGTCTGTGCCGCCGGCCTACCGCCCAGCGGACCCTGGGACGATGCAGAGCACTGGGTTGAGTCGATCCGCGTGGACCTAACCGCGCCGTACGTGGCCGCGCGACTGGCCATGCCGGCACTGCGGGTTGGCGGCGGTTCCGTGGTGCTCGTCGGCAGCATCGTCGGGGCGGTCGAGGGTTCGCTTCGCTCGCCGGGCTACGCGGCGGCCAAATCCGGGCTGGAGGGACTGGCACGCTCGCTGGCCGTGATCGGTGCCCCGGATGGAGTTCGCGTCAACGTCGTGGCGCCTGGCGCCATCGACACCTCCTTCGACGTTGCGGCCTTCCCGCCAGCCGACAGGCCGGACGTTCCGCTGGGCCGGATGGGCAGCGCGGAGGAGGTCGCCTCGGTCGTGCAGTTCCTGCTGTCTCCGGCAGCGAGCTACGTGAGCGGCGCCGTGTGGCGCGTGGATGGCGGCCGGACCGTCATCTCGCCTGTCCAAGCAGCGCGGCGGGCGGTCCAAGGCGCGTGACCACCCTGACGCGACCCAACGACCGGGTTTGGGCTCAGGGATTCTTCCTGGGACTCGTACCCGGCTTCGTTTCCGTGTGGCTCGGGTTGGTGGGAATCTCCCTGTTACTCGCCCTCGCCGCGGCGCTGTCCCTCTCCGCTTGGGGACGGAAGAGGGCCGCAGGTGCGCTGGTCGGCTTGGGCGTGGGCATGGCGGCCATCCTGGGATACGGGACGTCGCGATGCCCCGCTTATCTCGGGATCCCGTCGGATTCGTGCTCTGCGCCGGACCTGCGACCCGTCCTGATGGCTGCCGCGGGAATCGCAGTCATCGGGCTGCTGTTGACCTACCGTCACCGGCCAGCTTCCTGACTCTCCTGGGGGAGTAGCCTCTCGGTGCAGGCCACGCGCCAGGCGCCAATCCAAGAAGGCAAGGACTGCGCAGGCGGTCGTTACGATGTGTGATAGGAGTGGGGCGTGCAGTTGCTGAGAGCCTGGCCGTGAGCGATCGGCCGTCGAGTCGCTTCGCGCGATCGCTCCTGCCCACGGGGTTCGTCCTGCTCGCGCTGTGGGTGATAGTCGGAGGCTACGGCATCATCTCAGGAGAGTTCGAAGAGTCGCGACCGATCACCGCCGCGAGCTGGACCCTCTCGTTGGTGAGCATCGTGAGCATCCTCGGCGCGGGTTGGCTCGCCCGCCGTCAGGGACCTGGGACCTGACTGCCTGCTTGCACTTGCAGACATGGAGATTCCTGTAGGGGACCCATGAGCGGACGGAGCGAACACCGCCGACCGAGGGGCTGGTACAGGCGATTCCTGCGGATGGGCGTGGTGCTCGGCGTTCTGGGGATAGCCGTGCCGATCCTTCTGGGCGATCCCAGGTTCATCATCCCGGGCGCTGTGTCCTTGGGGATGAGCGTGTTGCTGTTGTATCCCGATCGCGTACCTTCGAAGCTTCTAACGCGGGCCGAGAACGTCGACGCCTACCTCTGGGAGCGGCCGTTCTTGTTGGCTGTGCTGCTCTTGGCCAGCATCATCATCCCAGCGACCTTCCTCATCCTTCGCTTCCTGACCGCGCACCCGCGGTGAGTCGTCCCTCGTGCGCCTCGACCCCGGAGCCTCGCGTTGACAGGCGCGTCGCGAGCCCCTATCGTCCGTGCCTGATGAACACGTTCTTCTGGTATTACACCTAGCGGGCACAGAGGCCGCCGAGCAAGGCTCGGCAGCAGAGGCACTCATGCCCGCTGAACGCAGGAGGTCGCAGGACCCCTGCGTTTTTGTTTACCCAACGAATGAGGCGACCGATGATCGTGGTGATGCGGACCGGCGCGACCGGCAAAGAGATCGACGAGGTCAAGCGGACCATCGAGGAGCACTCCCTCGAGGCGTTCCTTAGCGTCGGGGAGGAGCGGACCGTGATCGGTGTGGTGGGACCGGACGTGGAGCGTGTAGAGCACATCCACTCGCTGCCCGGCGTGGAACAGGTCATCCGCGTCTCCAAGCCGTACAAGCTGGCCTCTCGCGAGCACCATCCCGACCGGACAAGGGTAAAGGTCGGGTCGGTCGAGATCGGGGCCGGCGCAACCCTGCGCGTCATGGCCGGGCCCTGCTCGGTGGAGTCGCGCGAGCAGATCGCGGCTACCGCGCGGTGGGTCCGCCGCGAAGGTGCCAGCGTGCTGCGCGGCGGCGCCTTCAAGCCGCGCACCTCGCCCTACCAGTTCCAGGGCTTGGGCATCGAGGGACTCGAGTTGCTGGCCGAGGCAGGCGCTGGGACGGGACTGCCCGTCGTCTCGGAGGTGACCGATCCCAGCCAGGTCGAGATCTTCGACCAACACGTGGACATGCTCCAGGTCGGCAGCCGCAACATGCACAACTTCGTGCTGCTCCGCGCGGTCGGCCAGAGCCGCAAGCCGGTGCTCTTGAAGCGCGGCTTCGGCGCGACCATCGAGGAGTGGCTGATGGCCGCCGAGTACATCCTCTCGTCTGGCAATCCCAACGTGATCCTGTGCGAGCGGGGCATTCGCACCTTCGAGCCGTCCACCCGCAACACGCTCGACCTGACCGCTGTGCCCGTCCTGCGCGAGCTGACCCACCTGCCCATCGTCATCGACCCTTCGCACGGCACCGGCCACCGATCCCTGGTCCGACCGATGGCACTGGCCGCCGCTGCGGTGGGCGCTGACGGGCTGATCATCGAGGTGCACCCCGACCCGCCTCGCGCGCGCTCCGACGCGGACCAATCGCTCTCATTCCCGGAGTTCGGCGACCTGATGGACGACCTGCGACGGCTTGAGTACCTCCGCGAGCCGGTTGCGGCGGTGGCGCCGCCCAGCGTCGGGGCGCCGGTGAAGCTGGAACGGCTGCGCGACCGGATCGACGACGTGGATGCCCGACTCGCGGCGCTGCTGGAGGAGCGGGTACATCTGGCGGTCGCGGTTCAGCAGACACGCTCGAGTAGCGACCACGGACACGACGTGGCGCGTGAGCGAGCACTCCTGGAACGTGCCGCGGCATCCGAGGGAAGCGTGCTCAGTGCACAGGAACGAGAGATGGTCTTCGGGTCGATCCTTCGTGCTTCCCGCTCGGCGCAGCGCCGCTCGTCTGCGGCGGCGGAGAAGACGGCCGGAACGGGAGTAGCGGCAGGGCCGGGATCGGCCGCGTGACTTTGCGCGAGGCGGATCGGGAGGGGGCCGCGGCCGGTCCTCGGCTCGTCCGAGCGGTGGGCTCCCTGCGCGGCGAGATCCGCGTACCCTCGGACAAGTCCGTCGCCCATCGTGCACTGCTCTTCAACGCGATGGCCTCGGGTTCGGCCGAAGTGGCGCTTCGGCGCCCTGGGGCGGATGTGCTGAGCACGGTGCGGGTGCTGCACGACCTCGGCACGGTGGCGGGCGTGGAGGCGCGAGATGGGTCGGTCCGGGTCACGATCCGAGGGGGCGGCGAGCCAGGGGCAACGCAGCTCCCCGCAGGCGGTGGCGAGCGGCTCGACTGCGGCAACTCCGGGACCACCATGCGCCTGCTCTGCGGCGCCCTGGCCGGTCGACTGAGCACCGCGGTTGGAGGGTCCGGTGCGACCTCGACGGGACTCGTGGGTGATCCATCTCTCTCGTCGCGTCCGATGGAGCGCGTTGCCGTTCCGCTCCGTGTCATGGGCGCGGAGGTGGTCACGACAGGTGGTCACGCTCCGCTGCGCGTCCGCGGCAACCGGCCGCTCCGAGCCATGCGCCACGACCTGCCGGTCGCCAGTGCGCAGGTGCTTGGCGCGATCACGCTTGCGGCGCTGGCCGCCGACGGCATCACCACCATCGAGACGCCAGCGGAGACCCGCGACCACACCGAGCGTCTCCTCGCCTGGCTGGGCGCACCCGTCCACCGCGACGGCACGCGGACGACCGTCAACGGACCGGCCGGTCTGCGGGCCGGATCACTCTCCGTTCCGGGCGATCTCTCGTCGGCCGCCGCGTGGCTGGTGGCCGCCACGTTGCATCCCGACGCGGAGCTGCGGCTCCCGGGGGTCTCGCTGAACCCGAGTCGCACCGCCATCGTGGACGTGCTGCGCGAGATGGGCGCCGATATCGAGGTCGAGTCTGGTGAGCTGGCGGGCGGACGTTCGCCGTCATCGCCGGAGCCGGAGGGCGACATCGTCGTGCGGAGCGTGGCCGACTTGCGCGCCATCAGCCTGGGCGGGAGTCGCGTGGCGTCGCTCATCGATGAGCTGCCGCTCATCGCGGTGACCATGGCCGCAGCGAACGGCGTGAGCGAACTGCGCGACGCGGCGGAGCTGCGCGTCAAGGAGTCCGACCGCATAGCCCAGGTGGTGTGGCATCTGATGGCGATGGGAGTGCGAGCGGAGGAGCTGTCCGATGGGTGGCGCATCACCGGGTCACGCCGCCCTCGACCCGTCCCCGTCGCCCCCGTCATCACGACCCGCGGGGACCATCGCATCGCGATCGCCTTCGCGGTCGCTGCCTTGGCTGGCGTCGGCGTCGACGCGTCGATCGACGACCCTGCCTGCATCGATGTCTCCTACCCCGGCTTCTGGGACGACCTTGAGTCCATCTCTGGCGCGGTCACGGCCGGTGCCGGTGCCGCCCGGTGAGGCGTCTGCGCCTGCTGACCTCGGGGGAGTCGCACGGCCCCGGCATGAGCGGCATCCTGGAGGGCCTGCCGGCCGGCCTGCGGATCTCGACCCGCGGCGTGGATCGCGACCTGGCACGCCGTCAGCACGGTTACGGCAGCGGGCGCCGGATGCTCATCGAGCGCGACCGCGTCCAGTGGACCGCCGGGCTGCGGTTCGGCAGGACGCTCGGCTCGCCGCTGGCCTTCAGCATCCCCAACCTGGACTGGGAGAACTGGCGAGAGCGCATGGCCATCGAAGCCGAGAGCGGCGACGGCACCAGGCGTCCCAAGCCGGTCACGCTGGCACGGCCCGGGCACGCCGACCTGGCCGGAGCCATCAAGTACGACACGGGCGACATCCGAAACGTGTTGGAGCGAGCCTCCGCCCGTTCCACAGCGCCCCGCGTTTGCGCCGGTGCGGTGTGCCGCCAACTGCTCGCCCAGGCCGGGGTGCGTATCTGGAGCTTCGTCGACCAGCTCGGCCCCATCCGCGCCTTTTCCGACGCTGAG
>JALZLQ010000121.1 GCA_030858605.1 Chloroflexota bacterium | reverse complement strand
GCGTCGGCCGCTCGAGCGCAATGCACCGTCAACGTCGCGCCGTCGGTGGGATCTCCGACCGACGTCTATCGCATCGCCGTCTCCGGCGTCCCGGTCGTTCCCGACTCCGGCATCGAGGTCCGCGTCGAGATCCGTCTACTCGGGACTCGTTCAGGATCGGTCTACTTCGCCTTCCTCATTCCGGGTGCAACCGAATTCTTCATTGACCACAACCAAGCGGAACCCGGTGAGCCGGCCGAACCGTTGGAGCCCGGGCGCTATCTCGTGCGCGTCACGACGCCGCACATTCACGGAGGCTGTACGGCCGTTGGTCGCTTCATGGTCGTCCCGTAGGGCTCCCTCGATCGTGATCGACTCCGACTCGGTTGTAAAAGGCACACATACAATTCAGGAAGTCGCGCGTATTTAGCGCCGAGCCCGACGGCGGGGCCTGGCCGATGTCGCGACCGTCGCCGAGCGCGAGAACGGCGACCCGGAGGGGGACGCTCGCGGCGAACCCTAGTCCGACTGCGCTCCCCGCCGTTGAGCCGGCCTCAGCGGCCGTGAGGTACGTGAGTTGGTGAGCGTGGAGCCAGAGCGGTTCCCGTCGCCCGGACGGGACGGGTACGCGAGGTTCCGGTGTGGTCGCTTCCGAACGTGACGGAACCACCCCTCGGCCTCAGCCGTGACGGTCCCTCAGGGGCGACCGGCTGGCCGTCCGATCGAAGATGGCGCTCCGCTCCTCGGCCACGGGGCAGACGTAGTACCGCCAGTCCCGCCCTCGGCTTACCCGTGCCGTGCCGCGCATCGTCGCGCCGCACGAGCAATGGACCAGCCCGCGCAACAGGTACAGGGTGTTCGGTGCTGCACGCCCTCCCGGTTCATTCCCGAGCGGCTACAGCAGTTGGTGGCAAGGCTCGTCGAGCGCGTGGAGACAGCCGACCGGCGGGTTGTGGGGGTGGCCTTCGCGACGTTCTCCGCCATGGACAGCAGCACCTCCCGGTGCCGGTCGATCCGCTGCCGAAGCCGGGCGCGCTCGATGTCGGACGTCCCGGGCAGCGGAACCGGAGCCGACGACGGAGCTCCTCCCGGGCGTTGGAGATGGCCTCCGAGGGAAGGGGCGAGTGTCGCCACGGCGTCCCGGATGGCACTCTCCGCGGCATCCGCCGGGACGCCCCGGGCTGCCGCGGACGGGACCGGTGCGTGGTTCTGGTGCCCCCAAGGGGATTCGAACCCCTGATCTCCACCTTGAAAGGGTGGCGTCCTAGGCCTCTAGACGATGGGGGCGCCGGGCTCCTCGGAAGTGTACCGGTGGGTGCGACCGACCGGTCAGACGGGTCGCGCCAGCAGGCCCAGGATCACCGCCGAGCCGAGCGACCCCGAGGCGAGCAGGGCGATGAGACCGCCAGCCAACGCCGAGAAGAGGGATCGCGCACCGTGCCCCTCGCGGGCCGTATGCACTGACGCGGCCGCGAGGCGGAGGGCGATGATGGCGAGGGTCAGGCCAAGCACCGCCATGCCAGCCACGGTCAGCGCGATGGTGGAGCCGGTCCTGTCCAGGAAGAGGCCATAGACGACCACGGCGGCCGACCCGACAAGGGCCACGAAGAGGACCAGGCGGCCGGGCGTCATGCGTCCTCTCGCGGACCCGGGTCATCTGTCGGGGTCTGACCGAGAGTGCGGTGATAGACCGCGACCTTGTACTCCAGTCGGGGGCGGCGCATCGCCACAGCAGCCTCCGTCCCGCGCTGCCCGAACGCCGAGACCAGCAGGTCGTGGGCCATCTCCATCGAATCGAAGGTCCACCAGCAGTGCAAGACGCGCACTTTGAAGTCGTGCAGCAGGAACCAGCCGTCGCGCCGGCTCCACTCGACCTGGTCACGCTCACGCCCTTCGCCGTCGAACAGGCGGCTGACGTCGTCACGGCCGTAATCGTGGACGACCAGCAACCGACCGCCGGGCCGAAGCACACGCTCCGCCTCTGCCACCTGGCCGATGGTCTCCGGAGACTCGCCTCGGAAGCCTGCCCAGCACGCGACGACGACATCGGTCAGGCCCCTCGGCAGGCTGGATGCTGTCAAGCCCGGCAGTGCGCTGACCCGTGCCCCCAGCGCTTCGAGCTGTCGCGTCCTAAGGCCGAGGTCAGCGTCGAGCAGCACTACGCGGCGTCCAGCGACCGGCCCCAGTGCCTCGAGTGCCCGTGGGATCTTGTCTTCCCGGTCGATGACTGCCTCCAGCCGGGACCGAAGGTCTTCATCGCTCAAGCGGATGGGGAAGTCGGCCATAGGGTGCGAGCGTATCGGAAGGCGCCCGAGCGAGCCGCCGAGTGCCCCGGACATCATCACTGTGAATCGGCTGGCTGGCCGCCCCGTCGTAGCTGGGCCACCACCGCGCCCCGAGCCGGGAGCGACAGGAGGAGGCCGCCATCGACCCTCTCGACCGAGCCCTCCGACCCATTCGGCCAGCCATCCCAACGTGCGATCTCGACCGACCCGGCCGCCAGGTCCCCTAGCGCGTGATCGTCCATGCGGAGTGAGGCTGGCCCTTCGCCGGGGTTCAGCGCCACGAGCCACGCGTCGTTGGCATCGGAGCGGAGATAGGCCATCGCGGGGCCGTCCGCGGCGAGGACGCGGAACTCGCCGTGGCGCAGCACCGGGTTGGCGTGCCGCAGCGCTACCGCGCAACGGATGAAGTCTCGCAGGCCTGTGTCCCAGCGGTCCTCCTGCCAGGGGAACGCTCGACGGCAGTCGGGGTCGTGACGCCCCTCCACGCCGACCTCGTCCCCGTAGTAGATGCAGGGCGCACCGGGCAGTGTCATCTGCACCAGCGTGGCCAACCGCAGCGAGTCGCGGTCTCCGCCGCAGAGCGTCACGAAGCGGGCCGTGTCGTGGCTGCCCAGCAGGTTGAGCATCACGGCCACCACCTCCGGGGCGTACATGGTCACGATGTGCTCCAGGGCCGAGGCAAAGGCGGGGCCGTCCATCGGCCGCACGAACTCCTGGAACTCGTGCTGGGTGGACACCACCGACCAGTCCAGGTGCGACCCGCCGACATAGCCCAGCAGCGCCTCGGTCAGCGGGTAGTTCATGAGTGCGTCGAAGTGCTCGCCCTGCAACCACCAGGGCTTCTCGCGCCAGATCTCGGCCACGATGTATGACTCGGGATCGATTGCCCGTACGCGCTGACGGAACTCGCGCCAGAAGCCCTCTTCGACCTCCTCCGGGACATCCAGGCGCCAACCGTCCACGCCGAAGCGGGTCCAGTGCTCGATGGCATCGAAGAGGTACGCGCGCATGCCCGGGTCGTTGGTGTTGAGCTTGGGCAGAGCGGGCAGATCCCACCAGGCCTGGTAGCCCAGCGCCCTTTCCGAGCGCTGGCCACGCGGCTCATTGCTGTGCACCTCGCCCATGCGCCGCTCCTCGTCGGCCGTGGGATAGGCGTGGACCGGTCGCCCGGCAGCGAGGGCAGCCTCATCGAAGTAGAACCAGCCGCGATAGGGTGAGGCCGCTCCCGTCTCCAGCACATGGTGGAACGGCCAGAAGCCGCGGCCCGAGTGGTTGAAGACGCCGTCGATGACCACCTTCATGCCGCGCCCGTGGCAGGCATCCAGCAGCTCACGGAAGGCCTCGTCGCCGCCCAGCAGGGGGTCCACGTGCGTGTAGTCGTAGGCGTGGTAGCGGTGGTTGGAGGCGGAGGCGAAGATCGGCGTCAGATAGAGAGCGGTTACGCCCAGTTCCTGGAGGTAAGGCAGCCGCTCGACGATCCCCAGCAGGTCCCCGCCCTTGAAGCCGAGATCAGTGGGCGGAGCGTCCCAGAGCTCCATCGTGCCCGGCTTCACGACTCGCTCGCTGGACGCGAATCGGTCGGGAAAGATCTGGTAGAAGACCGCGTCGCGGACCCAGCCGGGCGTATCGATGGGCATCAGCCCTTGACGCCGCCGATGGCCAGTCCCGAGACGATGTACTTCTGCAGCGCCAGGTACACCAGCGAGACGGGCAGGGCGAAGAGGACCGCGAAGGCCGAGAACTTGGCCCAGGGCGTGGTCGTGGCGAACTGGCCGACCATGCTGTTCAGGGCCACGGCCAGGGTCCAGTCGCCGGGCTTCTCGCCCAGGAACGTGGACGAGAAGTAGAACTCCGTCCAGCCCGTCACGAAACCCAGGAAACCGGTCACGGCGAGAGCCGGGATGGCCAGCGGCAGGATGACGTGGCGGAAGGCCTGGTTGCGCGTCGCTCCGTCCACCGAGGCAGCCTCCTCCAGCTCCTTGGGGATGGTGTCGAGGTAGCCCTTCAGATTCCAGATGGCGAAGGGCAGCAACCCAGAGGTGACTGCCAGACCCACGCCCACCAGCGACTGACGCAGGTTGAAGTCGCCCGCGCGTACGGCGTTGAGGCTCAGGAAGAGTGGGGCGATGGCGGCCACCGCGGGCAGCATCAGCACCGCCAAGATGCCCAGCATCAGCACGTTGCGGCCGCGGAAGGTCAGCCTGGAGAAGGCATAGGCCGCCGACACGCCCAGCGTCACGGAGAAGATCATCGCGCCCAGGGCCAGCAGCAGGCTGTTGAAGGCCAGTTGCCAGAACGTCACGGGATTGCTGGTGGGCCGCTCGATGACGTCGAAGTAGTTGTCCAGGTTGGCTCCGGGCGGGAACAGGTTGAGCCCATCGGCAGAGGCCAATCCGCGTGGATCCAGCGAGAGGCTGACCACCCAGATGATGGGGAACAGGACGGTAAGTGCCACGAACAGGCAGAGCGCTTGGAGCAGCACCTGCCGCCTGGCGGTGAGGTTCCGGTACTCCTGGTAGCGCTTCTTCCTGCGCAGGCCAGGGATGAGGCGCCGGCTGGCGGTGGCGGGATCGGTGGTCATCGGTCGTAGCTCGCGGTCGCCTTGGCTGCCCGGTTCACCAGCAGCGTGATGGCCAGCAGGATGAAGAACATGAACACAGCGAAGGCCGCCGCGACCCCGAACAGGCGCTGTTGGGCGGCCAGTCGGAAGGCCTGCGTGACAAGCAGTTCGGTCTTGCCGAACGGACCTCCGGCCGTCATGAAGAAGCTCAGGTAGAACAGATTGAAGGTGATCACGAAGCCGTAGATGGCGTAGGGCAGCAT
>JALZLQ010000099.1 GCA_030858605.1 Chloroflexota bacterium | reverse complement strand
AGGGAACAGGATGCCGGACTATGACAGCTCCGAGAACCGAGCGGACCTCTTGATCAGGCTGTCGCTCGATGATTCGTGGCGGTCTTCTGAGTACCTCGTCATAACGATAGAGATCCACCCGCGGATTTTGCAAAGGGAACTACAAGAATTACTTGATGAATGCGGAGTCATGACGAGGCGCCACTGGCGCGGTGGGGGCGGTGGGGGCGGTGGGGGCGGTGGGGGCGTCGGCTGATCGCGCTGCTCCCGGTCGCGCTGTTCCCGGTCGCGCTGCTCCTGCTCGCGGCGCTCCTGCTCGAGGCGCTCCTGCTCGAGGCGCTCCTGCTCCTGTCTTGCGGCTTCCTCGGCCAGGCGCCTGGCCTGGGCTTCTGCCAGCCGGCGTGCCTCCTCCTCCGCTCGGCGCTGGGCCTCCGCCAGGAGCTCGGCGATCTCGGCGTCGAGACGGTCCTCGGCCGCCTGCTTCTCCGCGATGAGAGCCTGGGCGTCGCCCTGATCGCCCACGATCTGCTGGAACTCGTCTCGTTGCGCCTGCTGGCGCGCGCGGGTCTCGTCCTCCAGCAAGGTCAGCCTCTCGCGAGCGGCCGTCAGGCGTTCCTGCTCGGCCAGCAGCTCGGTCTCCGTGGCCATGGTCGCGATGCGAAGCTGATCGGTGCCGTATCGCGTGGCCACAGTGAGTCGGCGCAGCGAGTCGAGCTGCTCCTGCTCGGCCTCGATGTCGCGGGCCAGCTCCACGTCCTGATCGCCGAAGCGAAGGTGCGCGTCGACATCCGTGACGACGTCGGCGAAGGAGCCCGAATCGAGGACCTGCTCCAGAAGGCTGATCTGACCCGTGCGGTAAGCCTCCGCCAGGCGCTCGCCGAGCAACCGCTTGCGTGCCTCCAGATCCTGTTCGCCCTGGGCGATCTCCGACTCGAGCAGGCCCACCGTCCAATCGAGCTTTCGGAGCTCGGCGACCAGGGTGTCATGGCGCGCCTGCACACGCGCGAGCGCGTCCGTGGCTGCCTCGATCTCCTGACGCACGGCGCCCTGGTCCGTGTTGATGGCGTCGAGGTGGGTGGCGCTTGACGAGAGGGCCAGGTCGGCCAGGTCCTCATCGGCGCGAAGCTGTGCCAGCGTCTCGCGGTTGCGGTCTATGGTGAGCAGCAGCTCCTGCTGTCGAGCGCGGGAGGCAGCGACGCGCTCCGTGAGGTCGTCGGCGCGGACCGGGGAGGACGGGAGCACGGCGAGCCCGGAGACCATCACGGGGATCGCCAGGAGGAGCGTCAACAGGACCCGGGTGACGGAGGTCCCATGGCGGCCGCCCATCATCAGGTTGACATCATCCGCAAGCCTGCTCCATATCCGCGACACGGGGACGCTGTCGCTGTACCGACCGAGACACCATCCGCGCTGGGGCACGACATCGCGACTCTGTCCGGCTGCCGCGAATGATAGGCGCATTCGCAAGGTCGCTGCAAGGCATCCATGCGGGCCACAAAGGTGGACGACCGTCGGGCCATCCGGGGTCGTACTGAGCGAGTGCAGGAACCGGCTCAGGCGGGCGACTCGCGGGAGAGCGGGTCAGGCGGGCAGAAGGGCAGCGATCATGCCTGCGGCGATGAGCACCGGCCCGAAGGGGATGGCGCTACGGAGCCCGATCCGGCGGATGCCGATGAGCGCCAGCAGGACCACCGATGAGAGGGCGGAGGCGACCAGGAAGCCCGCGAACAGTCCGCTCACACCGGACATGAGCCCGAGGCTTACCGCCAGCTTCAGGTCACCGATGCCCAATCCTCCGCCCAGCACCCGATCCGAGATGAAGAGAAACACGGGTGCTCCAAGTCCTGCCGCCAGCCCGCTCACCAGCCCAAGGCTCTTTCCATCGAGCAGCGGGACCCAGCCCAGCAGCAGCACCGCCAGCGAGTAGGCCATCAACGGGAACGTGATGAGATCGGGCAGGTGCTTCTGGTCGAGGTCCGTGGCGAGGAGCACGATGAGCGCTGCGAAGTAGATGCCAAGGACCAACAGGTCGCGCGGCTCGCTCCAGCGGGCGCCCAGGGCGGCGAACGCGAGAGCCCCAGCCGCAGCCACGAGGGCCGTGCGCCGATCGGAGCGACGGACGGTGTCGGAGCGACGGACGGCAGCGACCCTGTGCTCCGGGTCGACGTCGTGCTCCGGCCAGCGGGCTGCCAGTCGGTCGCCCAGGAACCCCAGGATCGCTCCAGCCGCACCAGCGACCAAGGCTGCGACGGGCATCACGCCGAGTCAGGTACGTGGCGGAGCATGTCCAGAAGTGTGCGGTCCGGTGCGGACGTGGATCCCGGCCTGACGGTCCTATCCGTCCGTTGTCTTCGCGTCCTATCTACCGGCCAGGGCCAGCTCCACAAGCGTGGCGTGCGACACGCCGGTCGCGCCGCGGGCTGCCCAGGGCGTGTGCTTGCGCAGGTAGGCCGTGCCGGCGATGTCGAGGTGCGCCCACGGTCGGGTCACGAACTCGCGCAGGAAGAGGCCGCTCTTGACCAACGAACCTTCGGCGCCCGAGGAGTTCTGGAAGTCGGCGTACCACGACTCCATATCGGCGCGGTACTCATCCACGAAGGGGATCTGCCAGTAGCGCTCACCTTGCCGCGCGCCAGCGTCGGACACCTCGTCCCACCAATCCTGCGGCGTCCCGAAGCCGCCTGTGATCAGCTTCCCGAAGGCGCGCTCCACGGCGCCGGTCAGCGTGGCCACGTCGACCAGATGCGTGGCGCCCTGCCGCTCGGCCCAGGTGAGCGCGTCACCCAGGATGAGGCGGCCCTCAGCATCCGTGTTGTTGACCTCCACGACCTTGCCGTTCATGGCGCGGATCACGTCGCCGGGCCGCGTGGCGTTGGAACCGGGCATGTTCTCCACGGCCGGGGCCACGGCCAGCACGGGCAGGCCGGGTGCTAGTCGCGCGATGGTGTCGATGACGGCGAGCACGGTGCAGGCCCCCGTCTTGTCCATCTTCATCTCTTCCATCCGCTCCGACGGCTTGATGCTGATGCCGCCGGAATCGAAGGTGACGCCCTTGCCCACCATGGCCAGCAGACGACCACGCGAATCGATCGAACCAGCGTCACCGGAGCGTATGGATATGAAGCGCGGTGGATTGGCGCTGCCCCGACCGACGGCCAGGAACATGCCCATGCCCAGCTCGGCGGCCTTCTCCGGCCCGAAGATCTCGGCCGTCAGCCCATGCTCGGCGGCGATCGCGCTGGCCTCGTCAGCCAGGACTGCCGGGCTCACGTCGTTGCTGGCTCGTTGCGAAAGTCGCCGTGCCCGATTACCGCCCTCCCCGATGATCACGCCGCGTTCGGCGGCGGTGGTCAGCGACGCGACGTCGCCGTCAGGCACGCACAGCACCAGCTCCTGGAGCTGCGGCGGCAACTCCGCCTCTACGCCCTCTCGGTAGATGGCGTACGGATCGGCCATGCCCTCGACCACGCCGCGGGCCACCATCTCGACCGTCGCAGCTGCGTCCATGCCCTCACGCGCCAACAACTCTGGGGCCAGGTATATGCCGAGGCGTCTCACTGACCGGCCGATGAGACGGCGCTCGATGGCACCCCCGAGGCGCAGCGCGATGATCCGATCGAAGCTCTTCGCCTCGCCCACGCCCATGCCCAGCACCCAATCGGCGCCCATCTCCGAGCCGCGGACCAGCGCGGAGGACCAAGGCTTGCCCGCCAGCTCACCCACCGCGCGGTACGAGCCGAGCATGCCACCAAGCCGGCGGTCGAGTTCGGCGGAGAACTCATCGGTCGGCTCGTCGCTCATGATCGGGACGGCCAGAACGTCGGCCTCGACCTCCCAGGGACGGGCGCCGACCAGGCGGATCTGCATGCGTTCGCTCCTCGCTGAGCGGCGCGTCCGCTCTGGATCAGATGGCGCCCCGGACGGCTCGATGGATTCCCGAGCCCATCGTCGCGTTGTCGGAGCGCAGCATCGCGGGCTGCCCGACAGCGGCGTGGTGGCGTGGCCGTCAGTCTAGCGCGGAGGACGCCTCGGTGACCACCCCGCGCGCGCGCTCGATGCCGATGAGTCCTTCCGTCATGCCGGGCTCCGCGATCTCGGTCACGATCATCAGCCAGGCAGCGCCGGATCCCGGCAGCGCGGCCCGTGCCAGGTCGACCGCTGCGAGCGCATCCTCTGCCTCGGCGGTGAGCTCCCCGCCCGACGCGTCCAGGACGGAATACAGGCCATCGAGCGCCGCGCTGTAGTCGGCCGAGCGGACCAGCCACTCGTCCAGCGTCGGGTGGCCCAGGGCAGCGGGTAGCCGGTCGCGTTGCTGCCGAGCGACCTGAAGTCGGTCCTCGGCCTGGGTGAGCGCCTCCAGGGCGTCGCTGTAGCGCTCCTCACGCGCCGCGTCCGCCGCCTCGAGGAGGAGCTGGTCGTGGGCCGCCAGCGGCGCCGTCACGAGAGCCGTCGTCGTTGCGCCCCCGGCGACGCCGGACCAGGCCCCCGGCAGTCGCGCCGCAGCTTCGATGGCGGCCCGGATGATCACCAGGCGCTCGGTGTTGGCCGCTCCGAGTCGCGCCCCACCGACTGCGCGCAACAGATCCTCTTGACCGGTTGCCAGGTCCCCCGCAGCAGCGGTAACGGCAAGCAGCGCTGACTCTCCGTCGCCGATGCGGGCCTGCGCCGTGGTGGCGTCCCGGGCGCGCAGCGCGGAAGCCGCCTCTCGGCCCGCCCGGGCCAACCCCTCGGTGGCCGCGGCCAAGCTATCCAGCGCATCGCGCACGGGCTGCCGCGCCGCTGCGAACGTCCGATCGCCACGAACCGTGAGCTCGGGCCGGTCCGTGCCCGTGGCGGGGTGGTCGATGGCCACCACCAGGCCCGCCCCGCTGACCGCGATCATCAGGGTCACCCCCAGCCACCCCAGCCCGCGCAGTAGTCGGAGCGATCGGGTGCGCATCATCCGGCGCGCATCAGGCCGAGGAGTCAGCCGGCGGATCCTGGCCCCCGACGCCGCGCTTCAGGTAGTCGAGATTCCCGCGGATGGGGCGTGGCCGGAAGCCGAAGGCCGACTCCACAGCGTCGGGCACCGTCACGTTGTCGAAGGCCAGCTGGCGAAGCTGATCGGAGGCTACCGGGAAGGGCAGCCGCACCATCTCCGCACCGCGCGCCACGAGCTTGATGAGTGGCAGCGGCACGGGGATGATCACGCGCCGCCGGTCCGTGGCGCGGATCACCTCCTCGACCATCTCCCGGTAGGTGAGCTGGTCCGGCCCGCCCAGCTCGAACGTTCGGCCGACGGTGTCCGGTCGCTCCAACAGCTGCACCACGATGCGCGCCAGATCGCCCACCCACAACGGCTGGAAACGGCTCCGCTGGCGGGCCGGGATGGGCACCGCTCCCAGCGGCGGCCGAACCAGGTCCGCGATGACATTGAAGAAGCCGTCCCGCGCCCCGAAGAGCAGAGACGGCTTGAGGATCGTCCAGTCGAGGTCGGACTGCGCGACGAGCTTCTCTGCGCGTGCCTTGGAAGACCCGTAATGAAGGCTGGGGTCGTCAGTCACGCCAAGGGCACCCTGGTGGATCATTCGCTGCACACCCGCCGCACGCATCGCGTCCACGACGTTGGCGGTGCCCACGGTGTTGACCCGAGTCAGATCCTTCCCGCCGTTCATGTCACGCGGTATGGCCACAAGGTGGATGACCGTATCCACGCCCGCCATGGCCGGACCCAGCGAGTCGGGGCGCGTGACGTCACCGGAGTGGAACTTGACCTTCGCTCCTTGCTGCTGCGTCAGGCGCCGCCGGACCTTGTCGCGGGACGCGTCGCTGCGGACCAGGGCATGGACGGTGTGTCCAGCGTCGATGAGCGCCGGCAGGAAGGCGCTGCCGACGAAACCGGAGGCGCCGGTGAGAAGGATGGTGGCCATGGGTCGCGGGCTCCTGAGTCGATGTGTTCGCGTTCAGCCTGCCTTTCGGGCGGCTCGAACGGTCGGATGCCGGCTGTACCATCGCATGACCATGCCCCATGACGTCAGGCAGCCCGGATCGGACGGAGCGGAACCGGTCCCCGATGGCGGGGCCGGGGCACTTTCGCCGGCCACCGCAGCGCTCCTCGATGCGGCCACGGCCGACCTGGTGCGCCGGATGCCCAAGGCCGAGCTGCACCTCCACCTGGACGGGTCTCTCCGCCCCGACACTGCTCTGGCGCTTGCGCGCCTCCGCGGCACTGACGAAGACATGGACGTTGCCGCCATGCGGGCTCGCCTGACCGCGCCGCCACGAACCGCCGACCAGGCCGAACTGCTGCGCGCTTTCGACCTGCCGATACGCCTGCTCCAGGACGCGCCGGCGCTGGAGCGCGTCACGCGCGAGCTGGTGGAAGACGTCGCCGCGGACGGTACCCGCTACGTGGAGATCCGCTGGGCGCCGGGCCTGCACGTGGCGGAGGGCATGCCGCTCGATGAGGGCATCGAAGCGGTGGTCGTGGGGGCCGAGTCGGGTGCCGCGGCGACCGGTGTTACCGTGCGGCTGCTGGCTGTCGCGTTGCGCTCCCACGCGCCGCAGATGAGCCTGGCCGTGGCGAGCGCCGCGGCAGCCTTCGTCGATCGCGGCCTGACCGGCTTCGACCTGGCCGGATTGGAGGCGGCCTTCCCCGATCCATTCCTACACGGCGATGCCTTCGACGCCGCGCGCAACGCCGGCCTGGGCATCACGCTCCACGCCGGTGAGTGGGGCGGGCCGGCTCAGGTCTGGCGATCCCTGGCTCTCGGTCCGTCTCGCATCGCCCACGGCTCCACGGCGGCTGACGATCCGGAGCTCCAGGCTGAACTCATCGCGCGTGGCGTGACGCTGGACCTTTGTCCCACGAGCAACGTACAGGCCGGCATCGTCGATCGTCTGGCCGGCCATCCCCTCCCCCGCCTCCTGCGCGCGGGTGTGCCGGTGACCCTCTCCACGGACGACCGTACGGTGAGCGACCTGACACTTGTGGAGGAGTACGGCCGCGCGGTATCTCTGCTGGGCGTGACGATCCCCGAGCTGTGGGCCATGGATCGCCACGCCCTGGAGGTGGCCTTCCTCCACGGTGACGAACCGCTGCGGGCCCGACTCCTCGGCGAGTTCGATGCATTCGCGGCCAGCGAACCGGCGCTCGTCGGCACCGCGTAGCGACGCACGACCGCCCGGAACCGCAGGACGCGGTTCCTCGCTCTGCACGTCTCGTCCTCGTCGGAACGGCCCGCTACGGGTGCTCCGCAGCCATCCTCTCCAGGACGGCCGCCAGCTCGCTCGGATCGGCGGCGATGGCCGTGGGCTGCGGAGATGCGTCCGAAGCGGTGGCGAGGTCTGCCTGCTCCCGCGAGGTGACGCCCGTGAGCATCAGCACGCAGCGTGCTCCGATGGCGTTCGCGGCGGCGATGTCGGAGTACAGGGAGTCCCCGATGACCACGGCCTTCGCCGGCTCCTCACCGACCGACTCGGCGGCCGCTCGGAACAGCCGCGGCTCGGGCTTGCCCACGACCAGGTCGGGTCCCCGCCCCCCGGCGGTGGCCACGGCCGCGACGATGGATCCCGCGCCGGCCCACAGCGCGTCAGGCGAGGGATAGATCGGGTCACGATTAGTGGCCACGAAGCGTGCCCCTCGTCGGACCGCCTCCGCGGCCGTGCTCAAGCGCTGGTAGGTCAGTCCGAAGTCGACGCCCACGGCCACGGCTTCCGGTTCCGCCGCAAGCCCGCGCTGTGTCGGCGAGACGGTGCGAAGACCCGCCTCACGCAGCTCCCGCGCGAGTCCGTGCCCGCCAAGGACCATGGTGAGTGGCCGCGCGCCGCCTTCGGTCAGCACCAGAGCGGTGGCCCGAGCCGCGGTCAGGATCCGATCCTGGCGCACCGGAACACCCATCGCCTCGAGCCGCGCGTGATACTCGTCACGATGCCAGCGCGAATTGTTCGTCACGTAGATGACCGTGTCGCCGGCCGCCTCGCGCGCCGCCAGCAGCGCGGCCATGCCTGGTACGGGGGTCGCGCCGCGGTATACGACGCCGTCCAGGTCGACCAGCAGCAACACCTGCTGATGGTATCCGGCGAGGCGCCGTGAGCCGCGCTGACGACGAGCTTCAGCTCCTGCTGGTGGATGGCGACAACCTCATGCATCGATTGCGCGGAGCACGCGACGACGCCGGCCTCGCCTGGCTCATCCCTCGACTGCGTGCCTCCCTCGCGCCCGGCGCCACGGCCATCCTCGTCCTGGACGGGCATCCATTCCCGGGCGAGCCACCACGCAAGGCCGTGGCTCCCGGCGTGGAGTTGCGCCACTCTGGCCGGGTCGATGCGGACACGGCCATCGTCGAGATCCTTGAGGCTCGGCCATTCGTGGACCGCGCCCGCACCGCGGTCATCACGGACGACCGGGGCCTCACCGAGCGGGCCAAGCGGGTCGGCGGTATGACACGGCGGCTGGACTGGCTGCGCGATCGACTGGAACGGCCGCCGGCTGGGTCACGCACCGGCCTGCCCTCGGCCGCGGCGCCCGGCGGCACGGCACCCGGTCGAAGGGGCAGCTCCCTCGGGAGCGGTCGGCCACCACGCACCGGCGCGCCGCCTCCGGCTGACGATGAGACGCGGCGCTGGCGACCAGGTCGGGGCGCGACGGCGAAACGCGGCAACCCACGGCGAGGTGGTGGGCCTACGGACGGGTGACGTACTGCAACCCGCCTGCAACCCTCGGCCCGATCGACCCGTGACACCTGCCACGTCCCATCCAGCACGGTGACGGCGTGCACCTGCTTCGAGCCGTCGGTCGTGGAGCCATCGCGGGAACGGTCGCGACCGTAGCCATGAGCGTACCCATGCTCGCCGCCACTCGCCTCGGCCTTGTCCGCGAACAGGCGCCCACCCAGATCACCGACCGCCTGCTCCAACGTTTCGGTCTGGCCGACGCGGTCAGCGACGAGGCCTCGCGCGATGCGCTGGCGGCTGCCAACCACGTGGCTTTCGGCGCGGTCGGCGGCGCCGGTTTTGCGCTGTTGACGAAGCGGCTGCCACGGTCCATCCCGCTCATCCCGGCGGGCATGGCCTATGCGCTGGGGATCTGGGCCATCAGCTACGCCGGCTGGGCACCGGTCCTGCGCCTGATGCCGCCGCCGGAGAAGGACGAGCCGGCGCGTCCCGTACTGATCATCGCTGCCCACCTGGTCTACGGCGGCGTCCTTGGCGCGCTCACGCCCAAGCGAGCTGCCCGCGGCAAACGAGCGGCGGCGCGCAAGCGAGCGGCCGAGCGCCGACGAGTCGCCAGGGCGGCCGGCGCCACCGGATAGCCTCCGCGCCCGTGGATAGGCGCGGCGCAACGACAGATCACCACTGAGAGCGGCGGGCCAGCTCCGTTATCATCGCGTCGTGGAACAGGACCCCTTCAGCGCCTTCCTCGACTTCCTCCAGTCGATCATGGTCCCGGACTGGAATGCGCTCATCTCGATGCTCCCGTTGTTCCTCATCCTGGGCGTGGTGGGGCCCATCCTCTCGATCATGATGCTGATGCAGCTGTGGTATCTCTTCCACCGCCGACGCGGCCATGTTCGAAGAGTGGAGGACGAGCCGATAGCGGCCCCACTCGACACGGACGGCACGCCCGTCTTTCCGCCCAACGTGCCCTTCTGTGAGGAGCACGCGGTGATCTACCCGGCCGGCCAGCGACGCTGCGAGGTCGATCGTGCCGAGCTCTCGGTGCGCTGCCCCATCGATCAAACGACCCGTTTCGCCTCCCAGGATCTGTGCCGCGTGTGCGGCACGCGCTACGGGCTGGGCGCCGCGAGCACCGGCCTGACCATCCGCCACGGGGGCCGCCCTCCGACTGGCGGCGCGGCCGTCGCCTGAGGCAGGCATGACCCTGGCCGATTGGTCGCTCTACCTCTTCTATGCCGGTGCCTTGGCCATGGTCCTCGGCTTCGTGCTGCACGTGGCCCACACCACGGCCCTGGCAATGGGTGAGCGGCTGGCCATCGGTGCACCACTCCGACCGGGCCTGGCCGGCGCCGGCGCAAGCGGGGCCTCGGGCTCGACGTCCGTCACGCTGGGAAAACAAGGTCGACAGGGTCGATCCGGAGGCCTGGGGAGCCGCGGTCAGTCTGGTCTTCCCGGACAACAGAGCACCCTGCCGGGTGACATCGGCGCGGCCTTTGCCTGGATGTCGCTGGTGCTCGTCGGGCTCTCCATGCTCGTCCGTGCATGGATCGTGTGGCGCGGGCCGTGGGGCAACATGTACGAGTTCTCCATCGCGTTCGCCTTCGGGATCCTGGCCGGCTACCTGATCCTCCAGCGGCGCTACCCCATACGTGCCATCGGCTTCCTGCCCATCGGCGTGGCGCTCTTCCTGGTGGGCTACGCCATCACCCTGCCGGCTGACATCGAGCCGCTCGTGCCGGCGTTGGACAACGCGCCGCTGCTGACCATCCACGTGGCCATGGCCATGATCAGCTACGGCATCTTCGCCACAAGCTTCGGGGCGGCCGTGGGCTATCTCATCCAGGGCCCCACGGACCGGGTGCGCTGGCTGCCCTCGGCCAAGGTGCTGGACGAAGTGGCCTATCGCGCGGTCATCATCGGCTTCCCCATCTTCGCCACGCTCATCATCCTGGGCTCGTGGTGGGCGGCCATCGCCTGGGGTCGCTACTGGGGCTGGGATCCCAAGGAAACGTCGGCTCTGGTCACGTGGCTGATCTACGCCGTCTACCTCCACGCCCGCAACCAGCGCGGTTGGTCGGGCCGGCCCAGCGCCCTAATCCTGGTCATCGGCTTCGGGGCCGTCCTCTTCACCTACTTCGGCAACCTCTTCTTCTCCGGCCTGCATAGCTACAGCGGTCTGTAAGGCCGTGGGCCTCCTCGAGGGCGTCGCCGAGAGGCCGCGAGAGGAACGCTCCGCGGCATGACCTTCAAGCGTGGTGCCCGGCTCGATCCGGGCCAGGTTCGTGATGTGCGCGGCCGCTCCGGTGGCGTGGGCGGTCGGGGCATCGCCCTCGGCGGCGGCGGCGGGCTGATCGGTGTCATCGCCCTGGTGCTCTATGTGGTGCTGAGCGGCGGTGGCAACGGTAGTGGCGGAGGCGCAGGCGGCCTGGATTCCATCCTGAACCAGCCCATCGGCCCAGGGGCGAGTGGCGAAAACGACCTGTCCCAGGACTGCCGCACGGGTGCCGACGCGAACGAGCGCGAGGACTGTCGCATCGTGGGCTACGTCAACAGCATCAACGACTACTGGTCGGGCGTGTTCGGTCAAGAGGGCTTGCGCTACCGCGAGGCGACGACGACCCTCTTCGACGGGCCTATCCAGACCGGCTGCGGTCAGGGCTCGCCCGCAACGGGACCGTTCTACTGTCCCGCCGACGAGACCATCTACATCGACCTGGGCTTCTTTCAGACCCTCGAGCAGCGGCTAGGTGGGTCGGATGGGCCCTTCGCCCAGGCGTACGTGGTCAGCCACGAGTACGGGCACCACGTCCAGAACCTGCTGGGCGACCTGGGCGCGCGCGATCCGGGCGCGGAGGGTGGCTCCGTGCGCACGGAGCTCCAGGCCGACTGCTACGCCGGTGCCTGGGCAGCCAACGCGGCTGGCACGGGGTTCCTTGAGACGCCCACCAGGGAGCAGATCGCCGATGCGCTGGAGACGGCCGCGGCGGTCGGTGATGACCGGATCCAGGAGGCTTCCGGTGGCGGGGTCGATCCGCACACATTCAGTCACGGAACGTCCGAGCAGCGCCAGGAGTGGTTCACGCGCGGCTACGAGAGCGGCCAGCAAGGCACCTGCGACACGTTCCGCGTCGACATCTAGGTCCGATCGCCGGTCCCGTTTCGTTTCGGAGCTCACCGGTCGACCCTGTAATCCCCTGCCTGTCCACTTACCCTCCACGGACGCTCCACCGAGCCGTCCACAACCTCCGCCGACCAACGTCCGCGCCCCACCACATGTTGTGGCCCGGTCCACGCCAACGCGCTACATATTGTGTCCGAAGCCTTGACATGGGTACCGGACGGGAGTAGCGTTCGAGGTCCGCGCAAAGCGCTTCGGGGACGTCCTGCGGGACGCCGAAAGGGCACCAAGAGTGGAGGAGAGCGTCATGGGTCGAGCGGCCGGCAAGTCGAGCACCAAGGACAGCAAGGGTTCCGCAGCGGTGCTCGCGCGTCGATCGGTCGAGGCCGCTTCGGCGGCTGGCTCCCCCTCCTCCACGGGCACGCCCCCCGCCCCCTCCGCCGCCATCGACGCCGAGGGTCGCTTCACCGGTGCCGGCGCCCGCGGCCTGACCTTCGAGCGACGCTGGACCACGCCGGGCGTCCACCCCTACGACGAGGTCGCCTGGGAGCAGCGCACCGCCTCGATCAGCAACGAGTCGGGCAAGAGCGTCTTCGAGCAGACGGACGTGGAGGTTCCCGCCTCCTGGAGCCAGCTGGCCACCAACGTGGTCGTCAGCAAGTACTTCCGCGGCCACATCGGCACGG
>JALZLQ010000079.1 GCA_030858605.1 Chloroflexota bacterium | reverse complement strand
AATCCATCGAGTTCCTGCCGGACGGCTCCGCCCGGCGTGGCCAGCGAGTGGAGGCGGGCTACGTCTACGTGGATGGGCTCTCCGTGGGTGAGGTCGGCGACGTCGTGCTGCGCGATCGCCGAGCGCTGGCCAACGACGGCATGTTCCTGGTGGTCATCACCGTGGACAAGCAGACCGGCAACCTGGTGGGACGTCCGGAGATCGTCACGCGTGGTTTCGTGGCCGATGTCGGGCCGCGCATGCTGGAAGGCGCCATCGACCGCATCACTCGTTCGATCGAGAATCCCGGCGATCACATCAGCGAGATCACCTTGCTGAAGGCACAGATCAAGGACGGGCTCTCCCAGTATCTGTACCAGCAGACGAAGCGACGACCGATGGTCTTCCCGGTCGTGGTCGAGGTCTGAGGATGGCCAAGGCGAGGCGCACGCCCGCCGCAAGTCGCACTGCTGCCTCCGGTCGGTCGCCCAGGCGGCGGTCAAGCACGGGCGCGCGGACCAGGTTCGGGCTGGGGGTCGGCCCGCAGACGACACGATCGCTGATCGGTGTCGTCCTGCTGGTGTTGGGGGCGGTGACCATCGTCGCGCTTCTGCTCCCTGATGCTGGCCTGCTCAACCGCTACGTCGATGAGTTCCTGCGGCCGGCCTTCGGTCAGGGCGCCTGGCTGCTGGCTGTGCTGCTCATCCTGGCCGGAGCCTTCGTGGAGCGTGCACCCAGAGTGGGCAACGGCTGGGGCGTGATCATCGCTGGCGGCCTGCTCGTGTTCCTGGGCGGCGAGGGGCTCATCCATCTGTTGCGCGGCGGAGGAGGGGACCCCGTCGAACTCCGCCAGGGCGGCGGGGTCGTCGGACAGGCGCTGAGCGGCACTCTCTCCGACCTGGTAAGCCCCGTGGGAGCCGCCGTGGTGCTCATCGGCGTGCTCGTTGGCGGCGTCCTGCTCATGTTCGACCTGACACTGCGTGCCTTGATGCGCCCCGTGGCGGTGGGCGGCCGAGTCGTCTACGGGGCGCTGCCCACGCCATCACGACGGAGGACCGCTGCGCCTGGTGGGCGGGCGGCAGTGGCCGTGCCGGTCGATGGGCCTCGCCGTGGACGGGCGAACCCTGATGCGCCATCCGATGGGCAGGGACCGGCGGGTTCGGACCCACGGGATGCGATGCCGTCGCCGATATCCAGCCCGGCACCGATGAGCCAGACGGTCTGGTCGGCCGGCGGCGCAGGAATGGTCGGATCGGTCGCGAGTGCAGGGGCGGCGGGAGGCCCGGGAGGCGCCCCAACGGCTGTCGCAGGCTCCCCGCGCGGCGGCGGTACGGCGCTGGCTGACCCGGCCACCATCGAAGTCGACGCCCCGACGCCGCTCCACGACCGTCCCTGGTCACTGCCGGCGGTCCGGTCCCTTGACGCGGTCGCGCCAAAGGTGACCGGCGCGCGCCTGGACCACGACCGCAACATTCGCATCATCGAAGAGAAGCTGCGCAGCTTCCAGATCCCGGCTCAGGTCGTGAGCGTGAACACCGGACCTGTGGTGACCCAGTACGAGGTCAAGCCTGACGTCCGCGTGAAGCTGTCACGCATCGAGGGGCTGGCCGACGACCTGGCCATGGCGCTGGCCGCGCGCAGCATCCGCATCGAGGCGCCCATCCCCGGCCGCGACGTGGTGGGCATCGAGATCCCCAACCACTCCTCGGAGATCGTCTCGTTCAAGAGCCTTTACGAGGACTCCGGCATGGCCGAGGCTACGGGCAAGCTGACCTTCGCCCTGGGCCGTGATGTGTCAGGCAAGGCCTACGCCGTTGACCTGGCCAAGATGCCCCATCTGCTCATCGCCGGCGCCACGGGCTCGGGCAAGAGCGTCTGTGTCAACGCGCTCATAACCAGCATCCTCATGCGCGCCAGGCCGGATGAGGTCCAGTTCGTGCTGATCGACCTGAAACGAGTGGAGCTGGCGCCCTACGACGCGTTGCCGCATCTCAAGACGAGCGTCATCGTGGAGGCCAACCACGCCCGCGCCGCGCTGAACTGGGCGGTCTACCAGATGGAGGATCGCTACAAGCAGCTGGCCTCCCGCGGCGAGCGCAACATCACGGCCTTCAACGCCTCCACCCGCGTGTCGCGAGCGGAACGCCTGCCCTACATCGTCATCGTCATCGACGAGCTGGCGGACCTGATCATGCGCGAGGGTCGCAAGGTGGAGGATCCGGTCGTCAAGATCGCCCAGAAGGCGCG
>JALZLQ010000066.1 GCA_030858605.1 Chloroflexota bacterium | reverse complement strand
GCTCCGGCCGGTCACGCTGCTCCACGGCCGCGAAGAACGCGTCCAGATCGACGTGCAGGATCGTCGCAGCGGATCGGCTCACCTGCCCATGATGCGCTCCCCAGAGGAGCCGGCCAGCGTCGCTCGTGACGAAGGCGGGGCTTGAGTCAGCCCTTGGGTTCGACCACGATGGTGACTTCGGGCGTCATGCCCGAGAAGACCTTGATGGCCACCTTGTAGGTGCCCAGCATCTTGAGGGGCTCGTCCAGGTCGACCTTGTGCCGGTCGACCACGATGCCGCGCCGAGCTAGCGCCTCAGCGATCTCCTTGGCCGTGATGGAGCCGTAGAGCTTGCCGCCCTCGCCCACCTTCACGCCCATGGTCAGGGTGGTGGAGCCGATGCGCTGGGCGGCGATCTCTGCCTCGGCACGCTCCTTCTTTCGTTTGTCCTCGCGCGACGCGACATCGTGCTGCCAGGCTCGATAGGCACCACCGGCGGCGGGCACGGCCAGCTTGCGCGGGATCAGGAAGTTGCGGGCGTAGCCGTCGGTGACGTCCTTTAGCTCGCCGCTCTTGCCCAGCGTCTGGACATCGTTGATCAGGATCACCTTCACGCGGGGACTTCCTCCAGGGTCGGTCGGGGCCGGGTATCGGACATGGTGCGGCGGGCGCCCGCGGCCGCCTTCTCGATGAGGTCCGGCAGGCGCTTGGCGATCATCCGTACCGGCCGCGGCACGAAGCGGCGGATGCGGGCCAGGTCACGCTCCAGCTCCCGGCCATCGATATCCAGCGCCGCCAGCTTCTCGTAGAGCAGCGACTGGGGGACGCTTTCCAGGAACAGGTCGAGAGCCAGCACCACCACGGCGATGTCGTCCAGGCGCCCCACCACGGGGATGACGTCAGGGATGAGGTCGATGGGCATGACCACGTATCCGGCGGCCACGCCCAGCACGGCCTTGCGCGACATGGGGATGCGCGGATCGGCCAGCAGCTCCATCAGCAGGCGCGCATACATGGGCGCCCGTGCAGCCAGCGGCGCCAGGGCGACCCAGGAGAGGGCGCGGAGTCCGAAGAGGGATCGGGCAAGCATCGGACGGGGAGTATATCCACTCACGCTGGCGCGCCTCGGATGTCATACTTGACAATCGAACAGACGTTCGGTACGGTGTCACAGGAAGGAGGCGCCGCGTGACCAAGCACGACGCCGCACGGAAGCAGAAGATCCTGGACCACATCGCCGCGACGCTGCGCGCCAGAGGGTATCCGCCGTCCGTCCGGGAGATCGCCGCCGCCGTCGGACTCGCGTCCACTTCTGCGGTCCATCACCATCTCTCGGCGCTGGAAGCTGAGGGCTACCTGGAGCGCGGCGCCACACAATCCCGTGCCCTGCGCCTGACCCCCACAGCCGCGCTGCATATGGGTCTCTCCTCAGAACTCGTGCCGGGGGGCACCGGGGATGACCGGCACGTGCTGGCCGTCATCGGAGAGATCGCCGCGGGCGGGCCTATCGAGGCGTATCAGGACGCGACGGAGACGATCTCCGTGCCGGAGATGCTGGCACCCAGCGGGGACGCCTACGTGCTGCGTGTGCGCGGCGACTCCATGGTTGACGCGCACATCGCGGACGGTGACTTCGTGGTCATCCGGCCACAGCAGACGGCGCGCAACGGTGACATCGTGGTGGCCCAGGTAGAGGACAACGCGGTGACGCTGAAGCGCTTCTACAAGGAGAAGGCCGGCATCCGGCTGCAGCCCGCCAACCCGCAGTACCCGCCCCAGTTCTATGACGACGTACGCATCCAGGGAAAGCTCATCGGGGTCATCCGCCGGGTGGACTGAGACTCGTCCTGGGGCGCGCCGTTGTCCACATCGTCCACAGCCGATACAGGCAGCTGTGGACCGGATTCGTGGGTAGCCGCCTAGCGCCCGGACCGCTCGGGACGCCAGCATTGGCGGACCCGCACCGTGCGCTGACATCGTCCCTGTTGAGGTCCGCCCGTGTCCATCGATCGTCTGCCGCCGCAGTCCATAGACGCCGAGCAATCCGTGCTTGGCGCGCTGCTCATCGACCGGGACGCGGTGGTGGAAGTGGCGGAGTTCCTTCGGCCGGAGGACTTCTACCGCAACCACCACGGCACCGTCTACGGCGCCATCCTGGAGCTGTACGAGCGCCGGGAGCCGGTGGACATCGTGACCGTCTCGGAAACCCTGGAGCGAGGCGGGCATCTGGAACAAGTCGGCGGCTCGGCTTTCCTGACCAGCCTGATCAACCTCACGCCGACGGCTGTCAACTCGGTCCACTACGCGCGGATCGTCGAGCGCAAGGCCATCCTGCGCAACCTCATCGCCGCGGCCGGTCGGATCGCCGGCATCGGCTATGACGAGACCGCCAATGTGGACGAGTCCATCGACAAGGCTGAGCAGGAGCTCTTCGCGGTCAGCCAGAAACGCGTCTCGTCCGGTTTCGCACCACTGAAGTCGCTGCTCCACTCGGCCTACGACCGGCTGGACTATCTGCACCAGCACAAGGGTGAGATCAGCGGCATCCGCACGGGCTTCGCGGACCTTGATGCCATGACCACCGGACTCCAAAAGTCGGACCTGATCATCCTGGCCGCGCGGCCCAGCATCGGCAAGACCAGCCTGGCCCTCAACTTCGCTGAGCACGCCGCGGTGCGGGAAGGCAAGACGGTGGGCGTCTTCAGCCTGGAGATGAGCAAGGAACAGTTGGTGCTGCGCCTGCTCAGCTCGGTCGCCAACATCGACTCTCAGCGCCTGCGCACGGGCTTCCTGGAGGAGATGGATTTCACCCGACTGGCGCCGGCCATGAACTCCCTGGCGGAGGCGCCCATCTACATCGACGACACGCCCAACATCAGCACCATGGAGCTGCGCACCAAGGCGCGCCGCCTCCAGGCCGAGTCAGGACTGGATCTCATCGTGGTCGACTATCTCCAGTTGATGCAGTCATCCGTCAACTCCCGCGATTCGAACAGGGTCCAGGAGGTGAGCGAGATCACGCGCGGCCTCAAGGGCCTGGCCAGGGAGCTCCAGGTGCCGGTCATCGCGCTTTCGCAGTTGTCGCGCCAGGCGGAGATGCGCGAGTCCAAGGAGCCGCGCCTCTCGGACCTGCGCGAATCCGGATCGATCGAACAGGACTCGGACCTGGTGATGTTCCTGTGGCGGGAGAAGGAGCGCGGCTCGGAGGACGGCGACACGGAGGGCGAGATCATCAACCTCAGGCTGGCCAAGCACCGCAACGGGCCCACCGGAGAGACGAAGCTCTGGTTCAAGAAGCGTCAGACGCGCTTCGTCTCGTATGCCGAGGAGAGCCGCTACGCCAGCTCCTACAACTGACGACGGAAAACGCGGGTCTCAGCCGGCGGGTTCCTCCGGACTCGGCGGCAGCAGCTCCTCGCCAGGCAGCAGCGGCCGGATGGAGAGTGAGTAGAGCTCGCCTTCATCGGTCTCGACGATCATGCCCATGACCCCGCCGCTCGGCTCATCTGTGATGAGCGCGACCTGTTCCGGCGTTAGAGCCACCAGCTCGGCGAAGGAGTCCTGCGGCGTCTCGAAGTCCTCGGGATCAAGATCCTCCCAGGGCCACTCGGTAGTCGGACCGTCGCCGAAGGCTTCTGTGAGCCAGCCCCGGTACGAATCGGGCCGGTACGGTTCGGAGCTCACGACCTGACCAGCGGCCACCTGCTGCTCGAACTTGCTGAGGAGTTCCGAGAGGTCCGTGAGCCGGCCCAGGATGGCCGCATCGGGACCGTCGCTATCGAAACCCAGCGCATAAGCCTGAACCGTCTTTGTGACGCCGCCCGCGTCGATGGTGAAGGTCGTGGTCGGAGCGTCCGAAACCAACATGTTCATGTAGCTCTCGCGCGCGTCAAGCAGCCCGCCTGGGCCCAGCGCGAATCGGAGCAGGGCGTCCACCTGGTCGGCGTTCATTCGTGCCTTCACGTACCCCGGCCGGGTGCCACCTGGACCGAGCTGCGCTTCCGGATCCGGGCTTGGGCGGAAGATCAGCGTGTTGTCGCCGTAGAGGATGAATGAGGGAGCGTCCGTCAGGGCCCACTCCACGGGCATGAAGCCGCAGCACATCTCCATGCTCAGGACCACGGAGGCTGCGTCTGTTGGGTGGGGGATCTGCCCGACCTCGGCGCTGGGTGCGGGCGAGGCGCTGGGGATGGAGGTCGGACTCGGGGATGGTGTGACCGTGGGGTCGCTCACGGTGCCGGTCCCGGTGGGTGCTGCTGGACTGCCGGTGGGAGCAGATGTCGGCGGGGGCTGGCCGACGGTACAGGCGGAGAGCAGGAGCACTCCCGCCAGGGAGAGGCTGGATGCAGCGCGGCGGGAGCGCGCGCGACGAAAGAAGGCGTTCGGCATGGCGGCAGGACGCGGGCGCGGGCCTTTCGGTTCCCGGCTAGTGACAACGGTGCTCCGTCGGGCTCGCGGCGGGCTACACTCCGGCCCTTCCCCGCACGGACCGGCAAGGAGAGTGGGCAGCGATGGGCGTCTTCATCATCCGCGAGATGGTCGGCACGAGTCCCCGCTCATGGAGCGACGCCGCCCGCCAGGCGGTCGCAACGGCTTCGCGCACGGTGCGCAACATCCGGGAGATCGAGGTCGTGAAGTCGTCGGCCACGGTGGTCGACGGCGAGATCGCCGAGTACCGCGTGGAACTCAAGATCCACTTCGAGTACGAGGGCGGGGAGGACTAGGGCCGTGGCGGGCCAAGTAGAGCCGGATTTCCACACCCTGACGTAAGCCGGCGTTGAGCCGTGCAAACGATGATGGGCGCATGGCCCACCGAGCGTCACCGGCCGCTGCCCCGACGAACACCCGTAGCCTCGACTCCATGTCGGAGCTGAAACGGTCGGGTCAGGACGCCAAGGGCGACCCAGCGCCCAAGCCCAGCCGGCCACGATCGGCCAGTACCCGGGCCGGAGTCGACCACCTTCTCGACTCGATCATCCGCTCCAAGGTCCAGCCGTCGCCGGTCCGAGCCCAGACACTGACGCGCGACCGTCTTTTGGATTGGCTGACCGAGCATGTCCCGGACCGGCTAAAGCTGATCACTGCCGAAGCCGGTTACGGCAAGACCACGCTCATGGCGGACTTCTCACGTCGGGAGATCGTGCGCTGCCTTTGGTACAAACTCGAGACGAGTGACCGCGAGTGGGTCACGTTCGTGAACTACCTCATCGCCGCTGGCCGTCAGGTGTCGCCGGACTTCGCGCCGGGCACGGCCGGCATGCTGCAACAGACTTCCGCAGTCGGGCCCTCGCGAGAGGCCGTCGTCGGCTCGCTCATCGCGGAGCTGCCTCTGCTTGGGGAGGAACCGACGCTTCTGATCCTGGACGACTTCCACGTGGTCGATGAAAGTGACGACATCCAGCGGATCGTCGAGCGGTTGCTGGAGCGCGCTCCACCTGGATTCACCATCCTGTTGTCGAGTCGGCGGCCCCCGCCACAGCTACGGATGGGCCGGCTGAAGGGCCAGGGCGAGGTGTCGCACCTGTCAACTGACGATCTTCGCTTCCTGCCGGGCGAAACCGCGGAGCTGTTCGCCAGCACTTACGGACACCCGCTCGACCCGGACTTGCTTCGGGAGGTAGACACCAGGACGGAGGGATGGGGAGCGAGTCTCCAGCTTCTCTATTCGTCCATCCGAGCGCGGGGTCCCGACGAGGTCCGCGACTTCATCCACTCCATGTCCGGTGCGGAAGGTTCTCTCTATGACTTCCTCGCCGAGGAGGTACTGGATCATCTCTCGGAGCCCCTGCAGCGATTCGTTACGGAGACATCCGTTCTTCAGCGCATCGTCCCGGCATTCGCTGCCGCCGTGCTGACGCGCGGCACTACCCAGGTTCCTATCCCCAGCATCCTGGCCTGGATCGATGAGGCAGAGAAGATGGGCCTGTTGGGCCGGAGCTCGACCACCAGCGTGAGCCGCCGCTTTCATCCGTTGTTGCGCGAATTCCTCCAGCGCCGACTAGAGGGAACGACATCACCGGACGACCGCCGTCAGATGCATCTGCGCGTCGCGCGAGCCGCCGAATCCCTCGACCGGCTCACGGCCTGCCACCACCTCATCGAGGCCGGCGAG
>JALZLQ010000008.1 GCA_030858605.1 Chloroflexota bacterium | reverse complement strand
CCGCGAGACCGCGGACGCAGCCGTGGCAGCGGCTGAGAAGGATCGCGGTCTGGAGTCCGTGCTGACTGCGGCCGTCGAGGCAGCGCATCGATCGGTCGCCCGCACGCCTACGCTGCTGCCCATCCTGCACGAGGCCGGTGTGGTCGACTCGGGCGGACAGGGCCTGTTCCGTCTCCTGGAGGGGGCCTTGCACGCGATGAGCGGCGGGACCGTGGCGCCCAGCATCGTTCCCGGGTTCGCCCTTCCCAGGGCCGGTACGCTAGCCCCGCCGCACAGGCCCGAGGCACCTGATGGTTGGGGCTACGAGACGATGTTCCTGGTCTCGGCCAACGGCTCGCCACTGGATGTGGAGGCCATGCGCCGAGAGCTGGAGGCGATGGGCGATTCGGTGTTGGTGGCGGGGGACTCGGAGGCAGCCAAGATCCACGTCCACAACGACCGCCCCGACCAGGTCATCGCCTACGGGCTGACCTTGGGCGCTCTGTCGCGCATCACCGTGGAGAATCTGGACGACCAGGCGCTCGACGTGGCCGAGGCTCGGGCCCACGCCTTCACGGGTGTGGCGCTAAGCGCCTCCGGTACGGAGAACGGTGCCGCCGTCGGGCTCATGCCCAGGGAAGACGCACATCCCGATGGCGGTGCGGCCATCGAGCTTCGATCGGCCGTCGTCGTCGTGGCGGCCGGGGAAGGGCTCGCGCGAGCCATGGAGAGCACCGGTGCTCGAGGGGCGGTCCTCGACGGGAAGGCGGGCAACCCTTCAGCGGGCGATCTACTGACCGCCATGCGCGCCACGGGCGCCAGCGACATCGTCCTGCTCCCCAACGATCCGAACATCCGCCTGGCCGCCCGCCTGGCCGCCCGCCTGGCCTCAGGGCTCTCCGTGAAGGTGGTACCGACGCGCACCGGTCCGGAAGGTGTCGCGGCGTTGCTGTCCTTCGACGCCCGACGGACCGCTGCCGAGAACGCGCGGTCCATGCTCGCCGCGGCACGTCGCGTGCGGACGCTCTCCGTGACCGAGGCCATCCGCGACGCGACGTTCGGCGAAGGTCGCGTTCGCAAGGGCCAGACGATCGTGCTTGATGCGGATGAGGGCCTGGTGGTTGCCGATCGTGACCGCCTGAGTGCTGCCGTGGCCGGCGTGGCCACCCTGGAGCCGGGCTTCGAGCTGCTCACGATCTACTACGGCGAGGGCGCCGACCTGGCCGAGGCCGAGCTGCTGGCGCAGCGTCTGACCGGATCGATAGAGGGCATCGAGGTGGAGGTCCTGCCCGGCGGCCAGTCGCACTACAGCTACCTCATCGCCGCCGAATAGCGTGGCGCGCGCATCATCTGCCCGCGCGCGAGACCCAGCGCCGCGTGCCGGGTTGGACACAGCGCTGGGAGCCAGCGGGCTGCCGGGCGCTTCGGTCCTGCGCCGCGTCGGCCCGAAGCTGGGCCTGCACAGCGTGCGGGATCTCTTTTTTCATCTGCCTCGCCGGTATGAGGATCTGCGCGAGGTTCGCACGGCGGCGGAGCTGGCGACACTGGAGGAAGGGATCGTTGCCAGCGCGAGGCTGGAGGTCGTGGCGGTGCGCACGGAGCAGACCTTCCGACGACGCGTGCAGCGGACCACTGCCCTGCTGAGGGACGAGACCGGCGAGGTGGAGGCGACCTGGTTCGGACGCCGTTTCATAGAGCGACGGCTCAAGCAGGGCCAATGGGTGCTCGTGAGCGGCAAGGTCCGGCTGCGCGGCTTCTCGGTCAGCCTCGACAATCCCGATTTCCAACCGGACGACGGCTCCGTGCTGCTCCATGTCGGACGCATCGTGCCGGTCTACCGGCTCTCCGCCGGACTCTCGGCGCGGACGCTGCGGGCGGCCATCCGAGCCGCGCTGGACGCCTATGGCCCCTACCCTGAGTACCTCGGGCCACCGACCGGAGCGTCCGGACTGACTGGAGCGTCCGCACTGTCCTCTATAGGCGAGGCAGTCGAAGGAGCCCACTATCCCGACAGCTTCGACCAGCGTGATCGGGCCCTGGACCGTCTGGCTTTCGATGAGCTGCTGGCGCTCCAGGTGGGCATGGTCTCTCGCCAGCGCCAGCGGCATCATGCCCGGAGCGAGCCGATCCAGGTCTCAGATGCGCGCGTGGCGGAGGCCGTGCAGCGCGTGGAGGGAGTCATCGGCAATGCCGTTCGCCAGCGCCGGACGAGTTCGGCGGGTGGGGATGAGGTCCGGCTCACGGAGGATCAGCGGTCCTCGGTGCAGGCTGTCCGCGCGGACCTTGCGTCCGATCGGCCGATGCTGCGATTGCTCCAGGGCGATGTAGGCTCAGGCAAGACCGCGGTGGCTGCGCTGGCTCTCGCCTTCGTTGCCGACGCCGGTCGTCAGGGCGCACTACTGGCACCGACCGACCTGCTGGCCCGCCAACACGCGGTCACGCTGTCCGGCCTTCTGGAGCCACTCGGGCACCAAGTCACCCTGTTCTCCGGTTCCCTGCCCATCGCCCAGCGGCGGGCCGCCCTGGAGTTCCTTCGGGCACCGCTCGACCGGACCACCGAGGGCACCAGCCTGGGGCGCATCGTGGTGGGTACGCACGCGTTGATCCAGGAGAGCGTGGAATTCGCAGATCTGTGCCTGGCGGTCGTGGACGAGCAACACCGATTCGGGGTCGCGGAACGGGAGGCGCTGGCAGGCAAGGGCACCGCACCCCACGTGCTCCTGATGACCGCCACGCCCATCCCCCGAACGCTGGGGCAGATCCTCCATGCGGACCTCGACGTGTCGGACCTGCGCGCCACGGACCTGGGGCGGCAGCGCGTCATCACCGGAGTCCGCGGTCCCGACGAGCTGCTTCGCGTCGGCGCGCGGCCGGGTGCCCTGCCCCTGTTGGTGGCGCAGGTCGCGGCAGGTCACCGAGCCTTCGTGATCGTGCCCCTGGTGGAGGACTCGGAGGACGGCGACGCGGTCAGCGTGGAGAGTGCCGCGCGGCTGATTCGCGAGGCCTGGCCAGAGGCGACTGATCTGGCCGGCGTAGCTAAGACGCCATTGCGGCTGGAGATCGTGCATGGCCAGATGAAGGGGACCGACCGCGACGAGCGGATGGAGCGCTTCCGTTCGGGGGAGACGAGTGTCCTGGTAGGCACCACGGTGCTGGAAGTCGGTGTGGATGTGCCCGAGGCCACGGTCATGCTCATCCTGGACGCGGATCGCTTCGGCATCGCGCAGCTCCATCAGCTGCGCGGGCGGGTCGGTCGTGGGGAAGCCCAGGCGTATTGCATCCTGGTCTCGGCGCTCTACCCATCAAAGGGTACGCGCGAGGAGCGCCTCACCGACGATCAGCGGGTAGTCAGAGCGCGACTTGATGCCCTGACCGAGCACCACGATGGCTTCGTGCTGGCCGAGCTCGACTTTGCGCTGCGCCGCGAGGGCGAGCTGCTGGGCCTGCAGCAGAGTGGCCTGCCGCCGTTGCGAGTCGCGTCGCTTGCTGATCCACGCCACCGCGAACTCTCGCTTCGCGCCCGCCACGTCGCCGAGGGGATGGTCGATGCTGAGGGAGGTCTCGCGCCAGGTCATGAGGCGCTGGCGGCCGAGCTGGCCACGGGTTGGCTGCACCGCGTGGGGGCCGGCGAGGTGCTCGGCGGCGATCGGCTCGAGACCGACGCGACCGATGGCTGAAGCCGGTCGTGTCGTGACCGGTAGCGCCAAGGGCACCCGCCTGCTGGCGCCCGGCCCGGGTACGCGGCCGCTGCCCGACCGCCTCAAGCAGGCGCTCTTCGCGTCACTGGAAGCGGCCTTGGGAACGGACTGGCCGGTGCCCTTTCTGGACCTCTACGCAGGCAGCGGTGCCGGTGGCATCGAGGCCCTCAGCCGGGGCGCGCCGCGGGCCGTCTTCGTGGAACGTGATCCAGGTGCAGCCCGGACCATCGCCGAGAACCTTCGCCGGGCGCGACTCTCGGACCTTGCGCAGATCATCCGCCGGGACGTCTTCGCCGTCCTGACCCGTGGCGCTGAGAGACACGGTGGGCCCTTCGGAGCGGTCCTGGTGGACCCGCCATATGCTGACCGGCAGTCACTCAGTGCCACTCTCGACCAGCTCGGCGACCCAGGTCTCGGCTGGGTCCGTGAGGGTGCCATCGTGGTGGCCAAACACGCCTGGCGCGAGGACCCACCAGTGCGGGCAGGCCGGCTCATCCTGGAGCGACGACGCCACTTCGGCGAGACCGGTCTAGCCTACTATCGTCCCGATACATCCAGGGAGGCATCCGTCCGGTCATGAACACGGCCGTATATCCCGGCTCGTTCGATCCCGTCACGCTTGGCCACCTCGACGTGATGCACCGAGCAGCGTGGGCCTTCGACCGGTTGGTCGTGGCGGTCCTGATCAACCCCCACAAGTCGGTCACCATCGAGGCGGGCGATCGCGCCGCGGAGATTCGCGCGGTGGTCGAAGAGAGCGCGCCGGATGTCTCCGAACGGGTCGAGGTGGTGACCTTCGACGGGCTCACCGTCGACCTCGCCGCCCGCCTCGGGGCGCGCTTCATCGTTCGTGGACTGCGTGCCGTGAGCGACTTCGAATCGGAGATGCAGATGGCGCACACGAACCGGAAGCTCCGCCCGGACGTCGACACGGTGTTCTTCATGACCGCCCTGGAGCACGCCTACCTGAGCTCGAGCCTCATCCGTGAGATCGCCAGCTTCCGGGGCGACGTGAGCGGCATGGTGCCACCCGCCGTGGCTCGACGGCTGGCCCTGCGGGCCGGCTGATCAGGAGATGCCGACGCGCCGCCGTAGCGCGCCGATGACATCGTCCATACGTGCTGCATGCAGTGCCAGGGCCGAGCCGGTCCGGATGGACATGGTGAAGAGGTGCAGCCAGAGCCGTGGCAGATCCGGCTGGACGCCGCTCGGTTCGTAGCCGTGGCGGCGCATGCGCCGCCCGGCGATCAGCTCGCACAGAAAGATCTCCGCGCGGTCCAGGCCGCCCTCGCGCCAGCGGCCGGTGCGCGTGGGATCGATGCCCAGCACACCTGCCCGGTTGGGCACATTGGACGAGCCGACCTGGGGCACGTCGAGGACGCGCGGCTCGAAGTCCATGTCACAGAAGGCATAGATGCGCGCCACGACTGTGGCTGGGTCGTGCAGCAGATCCTCGAAACGGACGGAATGTGTGCGCGCCTGGCCGGCTCGCCGGTCAGCCTCCCGGACCGAGGCGACCCACAGGGCGGCAGTGCTGATGGGGTGATAGTTGAGGTTCTGGCGCAGACGCAGCGCGCGGCTCTTGACGTCCACCCGTGCCTGTGACTTGCGCTTCTGTGAAAGGAGGACATCGCGCGGATCGCGCACGATATTGACGATCCGAGCCTCTGGTATGCCATGGAGGATGTCGTCGATATAGAAGACACTGCGGCCCGTTTGCTCGCAGGGGATGGAGCCTCCCTTCGTCGCCGCGTAGTGGCGCATGTACGTCGTGAAGACCGTCATGGCCGTAAGTGCGTCGGAGGGGATCGAAGCCACCAGCGCCTCCGCTTCTGCGCGGCAGGCGGTGACATCGCGTGCCTGTCTTCGACAAAGGCCTGCCGCGACGATCGTCGCCTCCTTCGGCGACAGGCGACGTGTCGGGGAGTCACGTGACCAGAACCGGTCGAAGAAGTGCAATTCCCGAAATCGGAAGACATCCGGATGGCGGCCCAGAAGTCGACCCACGAGCGTCGTGCCGGACCGGCTGTTACCGACGACGAAGAGGATCGGGCGGGTCACGGCAGAGAGTCTACGACAGCCAGAGGCAGGCACGGAGGGGAGCCTCGGGAGGCGGGATGTTACGATCGAGGGCGACCCAGACCCGGAGGCACGTTCACATCGACATCATCTTCCTCGTCGAGCGTCTCGAGGCCCTGCTCGCGAACGGCCGGCGGATGCCCATGACCAACAGCGTGATCGTGGATCAGGTGGCAGCACTCGATCTGATCGACCAGCTGCGCGTTGCCGTGCCCGAAGAGGTGCGCCAGGCGAAGCGCGTCAACGAGGAGACGAGCCGTCTCGTGGAGCGCGCCCAGGAGGAGGCCGAGCGGATCCTGGCCCGGGCGCAGGAACAGGCCGCCTTCCTCATCGAGGAGCGCGAGCTGACCCGCGCCGCCGCAGTGAGATCACGGGAGATCATCGCGTCCGGCGAGTCGGAGGCGGATGAGATCCGCCGAGGGGCCGACCAGTACGCCGCCGAGGTGCTCATCAGGCTGGAGGGCGAATGCATCAAAGCCCTCCAGAGCATCAAGCAGGGGCTGGCACTGCTGGACCAGCGTCATCCCTCGGCCGCCGGCGGTCCTGGCGGCATGGGCTCCGATGGATCGGAGTTCGAGGGCGTGGTCGGCCAAGCAGACCAGAAGAGCCATGCTCAGCTATAACGTAGCGGCCCTGCTGCGATCCGTGCCCGGCACTTCGCGCACGTACCTCCTGGCGGTGGATGCCCTGCCCATCGCCGAGGATCTGGAGCTCGCCGCGCCCATCGAGGGGGAACTCAAGCTCTCCCGGACGGGTCGCTCCATCCGCGCCCAGGCTCGCATCCAGACATCCGTGGCGGAGCGTTGCAGCCGCTGTCTTCTCCCGGTCGCGGCGCCTATCAACGTGGAGATCGATGAGGAGGCGTTGCCACTCCTGGACATCGACTCAGGCAAACCCCTGGACACGTCAGCCGAGCCGGATGTCCTGCGGCTCGATGAGCACCACGAGCTGGATCTGGGCAGCGCCATCCGCGACGCGATCTCGCTGGCCGAGCCGATCGCACCGCTCTGCCGGCCGGACTGTCGCGGACTCTGTCTCTTCTGTGGGGCAGACCAGAACCAGGATCCTGGACACGGCCACCCCGACGACGACATCGATCCACGCCTGGTCGGCCTGGCCGCGCTGCGCGACCAGCTTGAGCAGTAGCGCGATCGCGCCGCCCACTCACCGACCATCGAAAGGAGCACGTAGAACACCATGGGAGTCCCCAAGCGACGCGTATCGCACGCCCGGAAGGGCGATCGGCGCGCCCACCTGGCCATCTCGCCGCCGCAACTGGAGGAGTGCCCGCACTGCCACCAGATGAAGCGCAGCCACCACGCCTGCCCCGCCTGCGGCTGGTATGCCGGCCGCGAGGCGGTGCGCATCCGTCAGGCACGGCCTGCCGAGTCCGGCCGTTCCTGACCCACCTGTCCGGCCCGGCGACGGGCTGACCAGGTCCCCGACCTGATGGATGTACAGGCCCTGTCTACGCCCTCGGGGGATGCCGCTCCGACGCGCGTGCGTGTCGCCATCGACGCGATGGGCGGAGATCATGGTCCCGAGGAGATCGTTCGCGGCGCCATGTCCTGGTCCGTCGATCACCCGCAGGTCGATCTCCTGCTGGTCGGCGACGAGCAGCAGATACGTCCGCATCTCGACGGCGACCTGCCGTCTCATGTCCGGCTGATCCAGGCCGCCGAGTCGGTGGCCATGGAGGAGCAGCCAGCGGCGGCGGTCCGGCGCAAGCGCGATGCGAGCATCAACGTTGCCATGCGGCTGGTTCGTTCGGGCGAGGCCGACGCGGTGGTGACGGCCGGTCACACGGGTGCGGGCGTCGCCTCCGCCATCCTCCACCTGGGCCGGCTGAAGGGTGTCGATCGACCTGCTTTGGCGGTCCAGATGGTCACCGATCGGGGGCCCTTCGTCTTCCTCGACATCGGGGCCACGACCGACTCGACCGGAATGAATCTCGCCCAGTACGCGCGCATGGGGGCCATCTACAGCGAGGGGGTGCTGGGCGTCAAGGACCCCAGCGTGGCACTGCTCTCCATCGGTGAGGAGGGCGGCAAGGGCGAGGCGCGCGTCCAGGAGGCGACGGCGCTACTGGCTGATACCGACCTGCGCTTCATCGGCAACGTGGAGGGCAAGGACCTACCGCATCACCCTGCTGATGTGGTCGTGTGCGATGCCTCCGTGGGCAACGTG
>JALZLQ010000287.1 GCA_030858605.1 Chloroflexota bacterium | reverse complement strand
CAACGCCCATCTCGCCGAGCTGCTTGAAGGTGATGGGATCCGGGTCGTTGAACCACATGAAGGAAGACGACCAGTTGAAGGCGAAGCGGGCGTCGGGGAAACGCTTGTGGATCTCGCTCGTGAAGCGCTCAACCGGTTCGCGATCCGACGTCGGGAACTCGCACCAGAGCAGGTCCGGGACGCCCGAGTCGAGGTAGCGCAGGCCTCTGTCGATGGCCAGCTCCATGCTCCGCGCGGGCTCCGGCGCGTCCACCGCCGAAAGGCCGTCGGTGCGCGCGATGATCACGAAGTCGGGATTGCCCAGGTCGTCTGCCACGGCGCGCGCCATGCGCAGCTTGCCCACCATCTCCGACGCCGCGACCAGCGCCTTGCCGCCGATATGGCCGCAGCGCTTCGGTAGCACCTGGTCCTCGATGTGCGCCGCCGCGACACCAGCGTTGACGTACAGCTCAGTGGTCCGCTGCACGTTGAAGATGTTGCCGTAGCCGCCGTCCATGTCCACGATGACCGGCGGGATCTCCAGGTGCCGCGGCGCGACGCCCTTCTCCGGATCGCCCACGGCCATCGTCAGCTGGTACTTGCGCAGAGCGCTGACGGTGCGACGCGCTCCGTCAGCGATCTCTCCGCTGTCGTAGAGGTCCATGTCGGTCGTGCCTACATGCCCGATGGCGAACGAGTAGCCGCTGAAGTAGACCGCCTTGAAGCCGTGGTACATGACCAGCTGCGCGCCCATCGGGTCGTAGATCCCAGGTCCGAAGAGGTAGGGCTCCGTGCGCAACAGCTCGCGCATCCGCGTGCTGGGGTGCGTGGCGCGAGAGGCCGGCACTTGGCAGCCGTCCGGGAGCAGAGGTGACGATACGAGGGCGGGCTCAGCCGGTGCTGCGGGAACGCCAGGCTGCTGTGCATCCTCCCCTCCTCCGGCAGGTAGCCTGATGGAGGTCTCAGGGTCGGCGGTGAGCGACATGCTGGGCTGTCTCCTACTCGTTGGCGTGGTCGCGCTCGCAGAACTCCGGGCAGTGACATTCGCTCTGGTCCGCTGCCGCGTCGGTCACACCGTGGATGCGCCCGTTCTCAGGTGACGCCGCGATCTGCGCAGGAGTGGGCCGCACCAAGCGCACCGTGGCCATTCGCAGGACGCTGCCCGGGGCGCCACGCATACGAGCCAGGATGCCGCCTGATGCGACCTGGTCGGGACTTCGTTCATCGATCATGTTCGGTCACTCCCGTTTCGTCGTCCTCGTCCGAGGTCAGCTTGGGGGATGGTACTGAGTTGTACCCATAGGCTGCGGTATGACTCGCGGCGCCTATCATAACGTGCGTCTATCATAGATGCGCGATGCAACTCTCCCAGATAGAGGGCTTCCTGGAGGTGACGCGGTTCGGCAACGTCAGCCGGGCCGCAGCCAGCCTGTCCATCACGCAACCCGCTCTGTCCGCCCGATTGCAGGCGCTGGAAGAGGAGCTGGGCCAGCCACTCTTCGTACGTGGCCGCCGCGGTGTTCGTCTGACTGATGTGGGACGTGCCTTCCTGCCGTACGCTCAGCAGGCAGTGGCTGCCCTTGCCAGCGGCCTCGCGCTTGTCGGAGATCTGGAAGCTGGAGGCGCCGGCGAACTCGTCATCGGGGCGGCTCCGGCGGTTGGGACATACGTCCTGCCGCAGGTCCTGGTGCGCTTCGCAGAGCGCTATCCCAGACTTCGGCTGGTGGTGCGCACCGGCCACTCTGAGGAGATCACGGAGCTGGTCGTGCGCAGCCAGGTCCACGTGGGTCTCGTTCGGCGCATAGCCCACCCGCTGGTCACGGCGCGGCCGCTGTACGAGGATGAGCTCGTGATCGTGAGCGGTCCCCATCACCCGTTCGCGCGACAAGGTACGGTCAGTCGGGAGCGACTCGGGGAGGCTCCGCTCATCCTCTTCGATCCGGCATCCAGCTATCACGAGCTGACCACGGCGCTCGTCCGGGAAGCGGGCGTGCGGCCGCGCGGCGTGATGGAGCTGGACAACATCGACGCGGCCAAGAAGATGGTGGCGGCCGGTCTGGGCGTCGCGCTCCTGCCCCGGACCGCCGTGGCCGAGGAGGTCGCGTCAGGGACACTGGCGGTCAGTGCCATCGAGGGCGCTTCACCGGGTCATCGGCGGATCGTGGTCATCCGCCGCTCCGACGCAGGCGAGCCACAGGGCGCCATGGCGGACTTCCTGGCTCTTCTGGATCGGATACCGGAGATCGTGCCGGGGGCGCTGCCGCCAGCGAGGTAGAGGGCGAAGTCCGTCGTCTTGCCATACGCACACGTGACTTGGACCCCCGACTCACCATGTAAGGCAGCTCGAGGGTCCATTCGCTCGTCCCACGTTCCGATCGGTCAGTAAACGGGCCAGGCTGCTCAGCCCTGTGAGCCGTCCAGATAGAGCGGCTCGTCCAGCGTGATGGTCGTCGCCTTGGACAGCGCGATCTCGATGCAGGCGACGTCTCCGAGGTCGCCGACCGTGCCTTCCAGGACTGTGAAAACGGGCGTTCCATCAGCATCGCGCTCGACCCGCACCTCATCCAGCCCGTAGCATTCCTGCACGCCGCCCCACCAGTAGACGGTCACGGTGCGTCCATCGGGGGCCACGCTGATGCGATCGATAGCGTGGGGCCGGCTGTTCACGATGCCCGGTTCGGGCTCGACGTGCAGCGCGCCGTCGCCGTCGGGCGGCGCATTGGGATCAGGCGCGCCCGTTATCGGGTCATCCGGGCGCGCGCCACCGGGCTTGGTATCGCCTGGGTCAGTGCCACCTCCCGGGTCGGTGCCACCTCGCGGGTCGCCCGGAGCTCCACCGCCAGCGTCGGGTGCGGAGCCGACGCCTCGTCGATCAACGGCGTCCCCGGAGGCCATCGTGGCCACCGAGCAGGCGGAAAGGGAGATGGTGGCCAGCAGGCCGAGTACGAGGGTCATGCGCAGCGGACGCGCGGGTGACGTGGTCATCGGTTCGGTTCTCCGTCATCGTTTGGTCGAAGGGGGCGCGATCGGGGATCCGATCGCTGGTGTGACACCGGCCGGGTGTGGTGCCTAGACGGCGGCACGTGGTGCTGCGGTTCCCCCTGGGCTTGGAAGCCGTTCCAGCGCGATGACCCATGCCTGGCGCTGGTGCGGGATGCCCAACCTCTTCGCCCAGGACGAATCGAGGCGACGGACGTCATCCAGAGTCGCTGGACGGGCGACACGGACGGCGAAGCGACCGGCAGCGAGGGCGTGTGCAAGACGCGTGACCTCGGCGCCGGCCAGCGGCGTCCGGCCCAGGCCGAGGTCCCGATCGGTGCGCGACAGGAGTAACCTGAGGTGACCGCCGGGTCGGAGCAGTGCAGCGAGCCCATCCAGCAGGATCGGCTCAGCATCCAGCACTGCCCGAGCGAGGGATCCCCAGGGCAGCGTCACGCGCAGGTCGTCGACGCAGCCGGCGAGGAACTGGAGTCCATCGGGTCGAGTCGCGTCACCGACCAGGAACAGGGCATTGGGCGCACCACCGGCACCGACGCGGCGAGCGGCGCGCCGTGAGGACTCGCGCATCGCCTCGGGCGCGGCGTCGATGCCGATGACCAATGCTTCGGGCTGGCGTTGCGCGGCGTGCAGCACCGCGCGACCGTCCCCGGTGCCCAGGTCGACGATCAGTGGCCGCGCATGCGCGACCAGTCCCTGAAGTTAACCGACGTCGAGTTCGAAGAGCCGGCGACCAACAACGCTACGCATGCCGCGCATCATACCCATGCTGTCCACATGTCGCGGCGCCTTACGCGAGCGCCCTCAGGACGCTCGCGCCGCGTTCTTCCAGTGTCCCGCGGCGGCACGGAGTTCGCCGGCCAGCGCGGGCGTGACGCGACCTCGGATGCGCACATCCCGGCCGCGATAGCTGATATCGACCGTGCCACGCTCGCGGACGCGCGAGAGCAGCTCGCCTTCGCTGTATGGAACAGCCACGTCGACGTCCTCCCAGAGATCTGCCAGCAGGGCGCTGAGCCCGACCCGCAGCGCATCGAGCCCGAAGCCGGTGGCCGCGGAGGCCAGCACGGCGCCCTCCACGATAGGCGCCGGCGCTTCGTCGTCAGCAGCGGTCGGGTCGAGCAGGTCGGCCTTGTTGTAGGCCACCAGGCGCGGCTTGTCGCCAGCACCCAGGTCGTTCAGGACCTGCTGGACCGTCTGACGGTGCTCGCGCGCATGGGAGTCGGAGACATCGACCACTTCCAGCAGGACGTCTGCCCGATTCACTTCTTCGAGCGTGGCGCGAAAGGCGTCCACCAACTGATGCGGCAGCTTGTGGATGAAGCCCACGGTGTCCGTGATGATGGCCGACTGACCCTCCCCCAGCTTGACGGCACGGCTGGTGGGGTCAAGGGTCGCGAAGAGCCGATCCTCTGCCAGTGCGGCGTCAGTGCCGGCCAGCGCGTTGAGCATCGATGACTTGCCCGCGTTGGTGTAGCCCACGATGGCCACTGTCGGCACCAGGCGCCGATCTCGCGAGCGTGAGGCGGTCTCGCGCTGCCGTCGCACGGCCTCGACCCGTTCTTTCAGCTTGGTGATGCGCGTCCGGATGACGCGCCGGTCGGTCTCCAACTGCGTTTCACCGGGCCCCCGGGTGCCGATGCCGCCGCCCGTGCGCGAAAGGTGTGTCCAGAGGCGCGTCAAACGCGGCAACTGGTACTGCATCTGGGCAAGCTCGACCTGGAGACGCCCTTCATGGGTCCGCGCGTGCTGCGCGAAGATGTCCAGGATGAGGCCGCTTCGATCGAGGATCTTGACGCCCAGCACGCTCTCCAGCGCTTTCTGCTGATTGGGACTCAGCTCGTCGTCCGTGATGAGGACGGTGAAACCGGTCTCGGCCTTGGCGTGTACAAGCTCCTCCGCCTTGCCCTTGCCCACGTACCAGTTGGGATCGGGGTGGCGGCGGTTCTGCCACTCGGCTCCGACGACCTCGGCCCCCGCTGTGTCGGCCAGGTTGGCCAGCTCAGCCAGGGAGTCCTCCGCGCTCCAGCCCTCATCGCTGCCGGTGTCGACCGCCAGCAAGAAGGCTCGTTCGGTGGGCGGGACCAGGTCGATGGTCGATCGTCGGGCATTCATGGAGCGCTAAGGATACGAGAGCCTGCCTCAGGCCCTGCGCAGTCATTGCAACTCGATAGCGCCACGAGTGCCCTCGCACAGCGCATTCAGGTGGCCTTGCGCGGCGGCACGGTCATCCTCAGAGGCGAGGTCGAGGACCTTGTCGACACCGACGAGGTGATGGCCGTGGTGGAGCGGGTCAGTGGCGTGACCGAGATCATCGATGAGATCGAGGTAACCGCGCTCGGCTGATGGCAAACAGAGGTTACGGCCGCGGTGCGTCCAGCCATGCCCTGGCGGCCTCGATGGTCGCGCTGATCTCCCCCGCGTCGTCGGCCCGCAGCCACGTTACGCCCGGCTCACGCCGGAACCAGGTGCGCTGGCGGCGCGCGTAGATCCAAGTCCGCTGGGCGGTGGCTTCGATGGCATCATCCACCGTTCGTTTCCGGTCCAGGACTTCGAACGCTTCGCGATAGCCCATCGCGCTGAATGGCCCCGGCGTCGGGCCGAAGCTTTCGCGGAGTGTCGCTGCCTCCTCCAGGAGTCCGTCGACAAATTGGGTGGCCGCCCGAGCGGCGATAGCCGCGCGATGCTCTACTGGATCTGACTGGAGTCCGAGCCAGAGAACGGGTCCCGGGTAGCCGACGGGCGCTGGCGGCGGACGGTCACCGCTCACCGCGACCCGCTCGAGGGCCCGCACGACACGACGGGGATTGGCCAGGTCGGTCGCCGCCGCGAGGCGGGGCGCGACACCGCGGAGTCGATCGACCAGCGGGGCGAGACCCCGGAGGGTAAGGCGCTCCTCAAGCTCAGCACGCACCTCTGGGTCGCGTCCCGTCGCGCCGATGGGCAGGCCGCGAGCCACGGCTCGCAGGTACAGGCCAGTGCCGCCGACCAGTATCGCGGTGGCCCTCGAGGCTGCGATGTCGATCAGGGCTGCGTGGGCGTGACGCACGAAGTCGGCGACGCTGAAGGGTTCGTCCGGGTCCACCAGGTCGAGGCCATGGTGCTGCATGCGCCGTCGGGTCGCCGTGTCCACCTTGGCCGTGCCGATATCCATGCCACGGAACACCTGGCGCGAGTCAGCGCTGATGATCTGCGCGTTTCCCACCGCCTCTGCGACTTCAAGCGAGACCCGCGTCTTGCCGGTGCCGGTGGCGCCAGCGATGACGATCAAAGGAGGCGCGGCGGTCAGGGCAACCCCTGCCTCCGACGCGATCGAGTCAGACGGCGACGGTGCCGGCAAGCGCGTACGGCCCCGTCCGCTCGATGGTCACCGCCACGCGACGCCCGACCAGATCCGGTGAGCCGGTGAGATGCACCAGGCGATGCTCGCGATTCCGGCCGGTCAGGCGCGAGCCTGGCCTGGTCGATGTGACGCCGGACGTTGTCGCCCCACCGTCGTGACCGTGCGACCGATCTTCGCGGAGACCGTCCACGAGCACCTCCGTCGTACGGCCTAGCCAGGCCGCGTTGCGCTCGCGACTGATCCGCTCCTGGAGATCGAGCAGCCGATTGAGGCGAGCTCGCTTCTCGGCCGGCGGCACCTCATCGGGGAGGCGCGCGGCGGGGGTGCCTGGCCGGACGCTGAACGCTGCCGCGAAGACCTGGTCGAAGCCGACTCGCTCCAGCAGCGCGAGCGTGTTCCCAAAGGCTTTCTCACTTTCGCCGCTGAAGCCACAGATGACGTCTGTAGAGAGGCTGATGCCCGGGATCGCGCTGCGCAGCCGGTCTACCAGCGAGAGATACGCCTCAGCCGTGTACTGGCGGCCCATGCGGCGCAGGACGCCGTCGTCGCCCGACTGGACCGGCAGGTGCAAGTGCTCACAGACCGAGGGACAGTCGGCCATGGCGGCGATGAGTCGATCGGTCAGGTCCCAGGGGTGAGACGTCACGAATCGCAGCCGCGGGATGGCCGGAACGCCATCCGCTGTTCTGATGCTGTCGATGGCCCGCAGAAGGGCGGCCATGTCGGGGCGACCGTGCAGATCCAGGTCGCGGCCCAGGCGGCGCTGCTCGCCGATGTCGGCGAAGCGCGGCTCGGGCGGCAGGTCGTGGCCGTACGAGTTGACGTTCTGGCCAAGCAGCGTCACTTCCTGGTAGCCAGCCGCCGCCAGACTGCGAGCCTCGTCCAGGATCTGGTCGAAGGGCCGGCTCCGCTCCGGACCCCGAGAGAAGGGCACGATGCAGTAGGTGCACGTCTTGTCGCAGCCGTAGATGATGGGCAGCCAGGCACTGATGGCGCTGCCCCTGGCCACGGTCTGTGCTTCCACGGCCGTTGCTCGCGTCCCGGGCAGCCGGTCCGCTGTGGCGGCAGTCCCCCGACCGACCCGAGCGAACGACGGCGCGCTCGGCGCTCCGGATGTGACACTCAGCCTATCGACAGTGCCGCTCGATCCGCCGGGTGCCGTGAACCCGGCCAGACCCAGCCGGGCCGTGAGCTCGGGCTCCTCGTCCGGGCGGAGGAACAGATCCACCTGGGGATAGCGGTGGCGAAGATCAACGGTCTCGTCGGCTCGAACGGAGCAGCCCGTCAGGACGATGCGCAGCGCAGGATTGGCGGCCTTCA
>JALZLQ010000278.1 GCA_030858605.1 Chloroflexota bacterium | reverse complement strand
CAGCGTGAAGCGGATGTTCTCCCACTCCGTGGCCAGGCCGTAGATCCCCGCCGCGATCAGCAGCACGCCCGCCACTCGTTCCAGCGTGTCGTGCCGCGCCAGTACCCATCGGACCAGCGCTTGACCGCGCGCCGCGGCCAGCAGCGATAGCCCCACCAGCGGTAGTCCGAAGCCTAGTCCGAACACGAAGAACCGGCCGATCTGAGCCAGCGTGTCGGTCGCGCCGGTGGAGATGGCCAGCAGCGCGAAGAGGAAGGGTCCCGCACACGGCACGGCGACCGGTCCCAGCATCAGGCCGTACACGAATGCCTGTCCATACGGGTTCTTGACCAGGGGGATGCGGGCGCTGGGCATCTTCTCGAACGGGTTGCGGCCGGTGAGCAGCAGCACGCCCAGCGCGATGACCGCCAGGTAGACGATAGGGATGACAAGCAGCAAGAACTGTCCCGTGGCCAGGCTCAGCAGTCGCAGCAGGAAGCCGATGAGCACCATCGTGGTAAGCACGCCGCCCAGCACGAGCAGGCCGAGCAGGCCGGCCGCACGGCGGCCCGCGATGGCGCCGCTGTTCGAGGCGAGATAGGCGATGAACCCTGGATAGAGCGGCAGGAGACACGGGCTGGCCGCGCTGAAGAGTCCCGCCGTGAACAGCAGGACCAGCTCCGTCACAACCTACGCGCCGTGCTGCTGGGCCAGCTCGAGGATCCGGTCCTGGCTCTTGTGCCCGAACTCCGTGAGGGTCACCGTGCCGTCCGTGCCGATCACGATGACCGGCGTCGAGGGCGGGCTCAACACCTGGGCCCCGAAGGCGTCGGCCAGGGCGCGGGAAAGGTCCACGCCCGCGACGGCATAGGTGAACGGGAACTCGTTCTCGTCTGCGAAGCGGGCCAGCATCTCGGGTGTCTCGTTGGGATCGACGTCGAGGGCGACCCAGATGACGCGCGTCGGATCGAGAGCGGCCACGGCCTCCTTGGCCGTCTCCTGCTGCTGGCGGCAACTGCTGCACCAGACGGCCATCGGCTCGACGAAGACGACGCGGTCACCCGCTCCGGCCAGGGTGAAGGTCTCGCCGGTGCGCACATCGGTCAAGGGAATGTTGGCCCAGGCGGGCGTGGCGACGGCCGGCCCGGTCGGGGCGGACGAGGCGCCAGGGGAGGCAGCTCCCGGCGGCGTTGCAGTGGGCGAGCCGCTGCCGTCGTCCGTCGCGTTGGGATCCGTGGCCGCCGGACTGTCGGAGGCTTCGGCGGATGGCGTAGCGGCGGGCGAGTCGCTGGGGGCGATCGGGGTGGAGCCACTGCCGCTGCCACCGGCGCAGGCTCCTCCGATGACGGCGGTCAGGATGAGTACGACGGAGACTCGGATCGGTCGGAGCATGAAGTCCTCTTGCGGCGCACAGCGTCGTCGCTGCTTACGAATCCTTACGTCGCGCGGCCCCATCCGGACCTCTAGGCCCGGCGGGACCCTGTCGATCTGTCACGATCAACGAACAAAACGCTGTCGCCAAGTTCCGCGTTCGTGGGCCCACCGGAGGGGCGAGGTGACGACGAGTAACAAGCAGTCCCATTAGCGCTTAGCCGTGCGGCAGAGTGAGGCGCCCCGGGCCAGCCGCCCGGCCGAGGCAAGCCATCGCGCGATGAGGGATGGTCCATCGTCGGTGAGGATCGATTCGGGGTGGAACTGGATGCCTTCCACCGGATGCGTTCGATGGCGGACGCCCATGACCAGGCCGTCCGGCGACCAAGCAGTGAGCTCGAGCTCGCCGGGCAGCGTAGAGCGCTCTATGGCCAGTGAGTGGTAACGGGCCGCGCTTAGGGGCGATGGCGCACCGGCGAAGACGCCGCTGCCCTCGTGGAGCACCGGCGAACGCTTGCCATGTACCGGCTCCACCTGCACGACGTCTCCGCCATACGCGACGCCGATGGCCTGGTGACCCAGGCAGACCCCCAGCGTCGGGACGCTCGGACCGAGCTGGCGGATGAGCTCGACCGAGATGCCGGCCCGCTCCGGGCGTGAGGGCCCGGGCGAGATGACGATCCCATCTGGCGGGTCGGCCGCGATGGCTTCCACGGTGATCTCGTCATTGCGGACAACGTCCACGTCCACGCCCTGGGTAGCAAGGAGCTGGTAGAGGTTCCAGGTGAACGAGTCGTAGTTGTCCAGGAGGAGGATGCGGGTCATGTGTCGGCGCCCCGAAGCGCGTCCGATGCCGCCCGCGGCGCGTTCGCCTCCGCCAGTGCTGCCAGCACAGCCCGAGCCTTGGCCGCCACTTCCGCGGACTCGCGCGCCGGATCCGAGTCGGCCACGATCCCGGCTCCGGCATGCACGAACGCGGTGCCGTCGCGCAGGACCACGCTGCGGATCGTGATGGCCGCCTCCACGTCGCTCGGCGAGAAGAAGCCGATGGCACCGCCGTACGGCCCGCGGCACTCCCCCTCCAGCTCGGCGATGGCCTGCATGGCGCGGACCTTGGGCGCGCCGCTCAGCGTCCCGGCCGGGAAGGTGGCGCGCACGGCGTCGAAGGCATCCAGCCCGTCGCGCA
>JALZLQ010000275.1 GCA_030858605.1 Chloroflexota bacterium | reverse complement strand
TCTCGCGGGAACCGTGAGAGGAGTGAGTCGTGTGCCGGACCGATCTATGGCCCGGACGCTTCCGGGCACGTTTACGTCGCCTATGGTAGCCCATGCGGCGGATCGCGCAAGAGGGAAGTTTCGACCGTTCGTTCGACGGCCTAACCCAGGCGGTGCACGCGCAACACGTTGGTCAAGGCGTGACCGACCGGAGAGGCTGCGACTATGACCACTGACGCGCCGGCAGCCATTCCGAACACCTCCCGCGCGACGCGATCGATGAGCGACACCACGGCCTCCGTGTCGTCGGGCTCCATGGCCGGTCCAGCGCTGACGCCGCGGTGAAGGGCCAGATGCCGCACCACCACGGGATCTGCCGACAGCGCCAGGATAGGCTTGTGCGGGCGGGCCGAGGCAAGGAGTGCGGCGGTGCGCCCGGACGTGGTGTAACAGGCCAGCGCGCCCACATCCGGGTCGCGATCAGCAAGATCGGCCGCCGCACCGGCGATGGCCCAGGCCGCTCGTTGGTCGGCATCGTCCTCGGGGGCGGCGCCAACCTGTGGCGCAGCCACCCCACCGATGAGCACCGGCTGGGGATAGGGGCGCCTGCGCTCCAGGCGTGTCTCGTACTCCGCGCCGTGGACCTCCGCGAAGGCGCAGATGCGCATGGCTGCTTCGGCGGCCTCGATGGGATGACGTCCGATGGCCGTCTCGGCGGAGAGCATCACCGCGTCGGCGCCCTCGAGCACGGCCGTGGTCACGTCGCTGGCTTCCGCCCGCGTGGGCCTCGTATGGGCCGTCATCGACTCCAGCATCTGTGTGGCTACGATGACCGGTCTGCCAGCCGCCACGGCCGCCGCGACGATGCGCTTCTGGACGAGCGGGATCTCCTCGAAGGCGATCTCCACCCCCAGGTCGCCGCGCGCCACCATGATCGCGTCCGCACGCCCCAGGATGGCGTCAAGATCCACGACCGCGGCGCGCGTCTCGATCTTGGCCACAAGACCGACCCTATGACGGCCCAGCAGGCTCCTCAGGGCGACCAGATCCCCGGCGCGACGAACGAACGACTGAGCCACGAAGTCGACACCGATGGAGAGGGCGATCTCGAGGGCGCGTCGGTCGCGGTCCGTGATGGCCGGCAGCGTGAGTCGCTCAGAGGGGATGTTGACGCCGGCCCCGGAGCGGACCGTGCCGCCGCGAACCACCTCCGTCTCGACCAGGTCGCCTGCGGCCACCACACGCAGCTCGACGGCTCCGTCGGCCAGGAGCACGCGGTCTCCAGCCACCAGGTCGGCGCCCAGGTCGGGGTGGCTCGTGGAGACCACGGTTTCGTCGCCGGGAGCTTCGTAGCCGCGGATCAACAGCCGCGAACCGTCACGCAGGGTGATACTTCCGCGCACCAGCTCACCGATTCGGACCTTGGGTCCAGGTAGGTCGGCCAGGAGTGCCACCGGCCTGCCCAGAGAGGTCGCCGCCTCCCGCACCGATGCCGCGGCCCGACGATGATCGGTCTCGGTGCCGTGTGAGAAGTTCAGCCGTGCCACGTTCATGCCCGCTTCGATGAGGGCCGGGATCCGCTCGAAAGAGGAGGGTCCCAGCGTGCAGACGAGCTTGGTATGCGGCATGGTCACCGATACTACGACGCCCAGCCAAGCCGACTTTGGACAGGGCCGCTGACGCGGCGAGGATGGATATGACCAACGAAGCGAAACGCACCGCCCAGCACGTCATCGAGCAGGCGCGCGAGCCGCTGATCGGCCTCAGCCACTGGATCCACGCGAATCCCGAGGTAGCCTTCGAGGAGACCATGGCCAGCGGCTGGTTGGCCGACTGGCTCGACTCGGCGGGCTTCGACGTGACGCGCCATCTGGGCGGCCTGCCGACGGCCGTCGCGGGGGTCTATGGTCCTGGGCCGCTGCACGTGGCGGTCATCGCGGAGTACGACGCGCTGCCCGGCGTCGGTCATGCCTGCGGCCACAACATCATCTGTGCCGCGGCGGTCGGTGCCGCGCTCGGGCTGGCCGCGGTCGCCGAAGAGGTCGGGCTCCGCGTCAGTCTCATCGGCACGCCCGCCGAGGAGGGCGGCGGGGGCAAGATCCGCCTCCTGGAGGAGGGTGTCTTCGCCGGCGTTCACGCCGCGATGATGGTCCACCCGGCACCGCGCGACACGCTGGAGCCGCTGATCCTGGCGGCACAGACGCTGGAGATCAGCTACACCGGGCGCGAGGCGCATGCGGCCGGTGCTCCGGAACTGGGCATCAATGCCGCCGACGCCTTCGTGGTGGCGCAGGTGGGCATCGGGCTGCTTCGTCAACACCTGCCCTCCATGACGCGGGTGCACGGCATCGTGGACCACGGCGGAGATGCGCCCAACGTGGTGCCCGCTCACACAGCCGGCCGCTTCATGGTCCGGGCACGGTCCACGGACGGACTGGAGTCGCTGCGCGATCGAGTGGTGGCCTGTTTCGAGGCGGGAGCCCTGGCCACCGGGGCGCAGCTGGAGGTGCGCCCTCGAGTCCGCTATGCGCACATGGAGCAGGACCAGGAGATCATCGAGCGCTATCGCTTCAATGCAGAGAGACTGGGGCGGCGGTTCTACCCGTACGCCGAGTCCGGACTGGGCCCCATCTCCAC
>JALZLQ010000262.1 GCA_030858605.1 Chloroflexota bacterium | reverse complement strand
CTCGGTACGCCGGTACCTGCCGCGTCGCACGCCACGCTGCGCGTTCCGCGCGGAGCCGACCCAGGCCGGCCAGGATGGGCGGCGGGACGGCGCTGAAGAGGGCTCGCAGCCATCGATAGCGCAGGCCGACCGTACGGAAGGCGAGGTCCAGCGGGAGGAGCCAGAGACCCCTTCCCACGCCGATGACGTTCGCGGTCTGCAGGGATGCCCAAGAGCGGACTGCGGCGAGTCCAAGGGTTCCGGGCTCGGCATGACCGGCGAGCGTCCACATGGTGGTTCCTCCTGCGCGATGCGACGCTCGGGAACCGATGGCATCGGTCCCGCGGAACCGAGATTGCGGCGCAGCGCGTCCCTGTCGGAAGTGTCCCGTGTCCCGACCGACCGGGAGATCGACCCGAGATGGTCGCTACCGTGGCGCGCTGGACAACGCCCGCTCGAAGAAGTCGATCGCCCAAGCTCCCCAATCGTCTGGGCAGCGATCGATCAGGTCGCCGTGACCGCCGCCGTCGCAATAGCGGAGCTGGATGTCGACACCTTTCGCCCGCGCCGCCTCCACGATCAGTTCAGCGCTTTCCGCGGGTACGTCGATGGGGTCATGCGACCCGTGGATGAGCAAGACCGGGCGGTCCCCGAGCTGTGGCACCGTCGCGAGAGGGTCGACGCTGCGCACGTCGTGACCGGTCCGAAACCAGACCCCGGCGACGATGCCCCAGGCCCCCGGGTAGGACGGGTGACCCGTTTCATGGGTCAGTCGCCGGCCGATCACCTGGACTGCGGAGGCATGGGTCGAGTCGAGCAGCAGCGCTCCGATCCTGGGGTCGCCGACTGCCGAGGCAGCGGCCGCTGCTCCCCCCATGGAGTCGCCCACCAGACCGATGGACCGGGGCGCCTTCGTTCGTACCAGCCAATCGACGACCGCCGCCACGTCGAACCGCTCCTGGACCCCGAAGGTGATCGCCTCTCCGCCGCTGCGACCGCCACGACGCAGGTCGAGCGCCACGACATTGAATCGACGATGCAACGGAGCGGCATAGCGGAGTACGTCGCTCTTGTTGGCGTTCCAGCCGTGGACAAGGATGACCGTCGGTCCTGTCGGGTCGGGCCGTTCGGCGGAGGGGATGTACCAGCCAGCGATGGGCACGCCGTCGCTCGTCAGCACCTCATTGCCGGCGCCCTCGCCCTGGCTGGAACACTGCTCCTGATCCGGATTGGCAGCGATGAGGACGGCATCGTCCGCGATGTCGTAGTTGATCGCCTCATACGCCCAGCCGAATCGGGTCTCAGGTGTGCCGCATGTCCTCCTGGGAGTGGGGTCGACAAGCAGATCCGAGCCCACGGCTCCGACATATGCTGTGTAGCCCGAGAGGTTGACGCAGGTGAGTGGTGGGACGGCCGCGGCCTGTCGCGAACGGCGAGGGGTCCTCACTGTCAGCCACTCTGGCTCCGGCCGGATCTCGAGCCAGGATCCACTCCCAGCCCGGCCTCGCGGGCCAGCACGATGGCCTCCGCCCGATCGCGGGCCGCGAGCTTGCCGAAGATCACTGAGACGTGGTTGCGCACCGTCTTGGATGACAACCCGAGGCGGCGCGCGATGGTCTCGTTGTCCTCCCCTCTGGCGAGCCGGTCAAGGACGTCACGCTCGCGTTCCGTCAAGGAAGGGAAGGCCGAGCGTCCCGGCTCCTGGGGATCCTCGAAGAGTCCCGCCAGTCGATCCGAGAGTCGCGCCCCGAAGACCACGCCTCCGGCCGCGCACGTCGCGATGGTGCGCGCGATCTCATCGCGATCCGCACTCTTGGAGAGGTAGCCCCGGGCTCCGGCACGCATGGCGGCGATCACGGAGCTGTCCTCATCGTGCATCGTCAGCATCACCACTGCCGTCGGGAGTCCCGCGGCCCGGATCTCACGCAAGGCTCCAAGACCGCCGCCGCCGGGCATCTCCATATCCAGTAGAAGGACGTCCGGTCGGGCCTCTCTGGCAAGTTCCACCGCCCCCCGACCGTCAGCGGCCTCGCCCACAAGAACGATCCCGTCGAGTGATCCGAGTGACGCCCGAAGGCCGTCACGGTATAGGGGGTGGTCGTCAGCGATGGCCACCCGGATGGCTCCCGCGGCTTGGCCCAACGGCTCGTGACCGATCAACGGGACTCACCGAGCGGCAGGGTCGCCTCTATCCGCGTTCCCGATCCCTCGCCCCGTACCATCCGGCACTCCCCGCCGAGTTGCTCTGCGCGCTCCCGCATCGACTCCAGGCCCACCCCGCTGCGACCGTCGTCCACGCCGATGCCATCATCGCTTATCGACAACCGCAGTGAGTCGTCGATCACGGCGATCCGAACGTCACAGGTGGGCGCCCGCGCGTGTCGCACCGCGTTGGTCAAGGCCTCCTGCACGATCCGATACGCCTCCACCTCGACCGCCGCGGGCAGTGGTGGGAGTTCATCGGCGATCACGCTGATGGTCGGGACGGCGCCTTCCCGGTCGCTGAATCCCTCGATCGACTGTCGTATGGCACCGACCAGGCCAAGTTGATCCAACGCCGGTGGACGGAGCCCGCGTACCAGCCTGCGGGTGTCGAACATGGCAGCTGTGAGGTCCCGTCGAGCCTCGGTCAGTAGCCGTCGGGCGCTGGCGTCGTCGCGACCCAGGTAGCCCGTCGCCGCGTCCAGCTTCAAACCGACGGCGGCCAGCACCGGCCCCAGCCCGTCATGCAGGTCGCGGCGTAGTCGTCGTCGCTCCTCCTCACGGGCGTTGAGCAGATCGATCTGGCTGCGTCGCATCCGGTCCAGCCGGAAGGTGCGGTCACGCCAGAGGGCCACTGCCAACAGCACTGGGACCGGCAGGGCGATGAGCGCGACCGCGCTGCGCGCCAGCACCGGACTACCTGTCACCACGATGGGCACGTCGATCAGCAGGAGCGTGGCCGAGGCCGCCACAACGGTCGCTGCTGCGACCGCGCGAAGCTGCCGGCGGCGGCTCTGGGACACGCTCCGGAGACGCTCGATGATCGCGACGATCACCAGCACGAGCAGCACGCTGACGATCGCTGCATGGGACCTCGCCCAGTCGTCGATCCAGGCCAGCCGCGCAGGCTGCATCACATCGATCGCGATGGCGCAGACAAGTAGCAGCAGCTGCGGGATGCCGTACACGAGCGGGATCACCCATGGCGACGTTCCCAGGCGCGGATCCCGCGAGGGAAAGACCAGGACGATATGCAGGAGGCTGGACCAAAAGATGAGCGTGAGGGCACCGCTCGCAAGGAATACCGCCCAAGCCGCGGACCGCATCAGCAGGTCGGCCGGCCCGAGACCGACCGACCAGACGACCGAGCTGAAGGCGTTCGCTGCAGAACCTGCGAGCAAGGCCTGCGCGGCGCCAGAGCGCGGACGACGCAGGAAGGCCGCCAGCCCCAGCGCGAACTGTGCCGCAAGGAACAGGACCAGCGTCTCGTTCGTGACGCCATCGGGCCACCAGGCATGCGCGGCCGTGGACAGGTAGCCGGGATCAGACTGTGCGATGGGCACGACGAGCTGCGTCGCAGCGGCCGTGGCGATCGCCGCCAGGACGACGAGCGGCGCGAGGATCACACCCAGGTCATGCCACCCCGAGGGCGGTCGGGTCACTGATGCTCCCCAGGAGACGTCGATCGCGCCAGCCGGCTTGACAGCGCTTTCACCAGACGGGCGACAAGATACACAGGCACGAGGACGATGGCCACCAGGTCGATCCCTGGGGTCGGCCAGCCGTTGGCCGCCTCCCACTGCAGGAAACGCTGGGAGAAGCTGAAACCACTGGCGTCGTGCTCACCAGGCATGGGTCGCTCCTTGGGTGCCGGCCGGTATCGGCGCGTCGGCCGACGCCTTCTCAAGGTCGAGTGTGCTCTCTTCCGGTCAGGCCCGACCGGCCGCTCGATGTCCATCCTTCATGCCTCCCTCGGTCTCGGGTGCCAGCGGCACCTGCGAACAAGACTCGGGCACACCCAGTCCCGCCGGGAAGGGTCCGTTGTCCCTACCCACCGGGAACTTGCCGCAGCGCGTCGCCTCCGCGGCGGTCTTGCGTCGTCGCCTGACCAGGCAGAGCGCCGGGGCTGATACTGGAGGCGGGCGGTCGCAGTGGTGGCGAAGGAGTCAAACGATGGTGCGGTCCAAGCCTCAGCCGGGCCAGCACTCGACCAGTGCATGGGCATTGATGGCGGCGCTCCTACTGTTGGTCATGGGGCTCGCACTGCTGGTCGGGGCTTTCTGGCTCCTGATCGAGGGCTTCCGTCACGGTGGCGGCTCAGGCGGCGTCAGGGAGGCCATGTTGCTCTTTGGGGCGGTCGTGCTTGGAGCAGGGACCGCACACGTCTACGCCGCGATCCTCATCGGGGCCCATCGAAGCGCCGGAAGGACGCTCGGGATCATCATCGGCGCCACCGGCTTCCTGCTCGGCGCGGCGGTAGTCTATTTCGGGCCCCGCGCCTTCAACGCCTCACCGGACGGTTCTGTCGCGAACCTGGCCCTCTTCCTCTATCCGCTGCCACATCTGCTCGTGCTCATCGGCCTGCTGCTCGGTCGTCGCCACTTTCCCGCTTCGTCCGGGCCTAGCGGGCCGGCCTCCTGGGGCGGGTGATCCGGTTACCGAGTGCTGCGCTGGCGGTGCTGATAGGCCCGTCCGGCTCCGGCAAGTCCACCTTCGCACGACGCCACTTTGCAACGGATGAGGTCCTCTCGTCCGATGCGTTCCGTGAGCGCATCCTGGGCGACGCGCGGGACCAGGCAGCCACCGAGGAAGTGTTCCGGCAGCTGCACGCCGCGGCGGAGGCTCGGCTTCGGCTGGCGCTGTTGACGGTCGTGGACGCGACCAACGTGGCGCGCTGGGACCGTCAGGGACTGCTGCGACTTGCGGAGCGGCATCGACGGGCGTGCGTGGCCATCGTGTTCGACCTGCCCCTGGAGCGTTGTCTCGCCGCCAACGCCGCGCGCCCCGGCCGAGTGGTACCGGCCGCCGTGGTGCGCCGTCAGTGGCGATCGATGCGCCGTTCATTGCCGTACCTCGCCGGCGAAGGGTTCGATGCCGTCCATCGACTGTCCTCCGTCGACGAGGTCGACCGGGTCAAGGTCACGCGGGTCGACTGACCGTTCCCGATGTGGCCGGGCCGTCGTCGGCACCGGCGATGAAGCTGCCCGCTGCGATGAGGCCCGCCCCCACGCGGTGGCGCAGAAGGCGTGCCGCGGCCCGCGGCGAGACAGGGGACGGCGTCGCCGAGACGTGATCGCGGAGGTGCTCCGCTCGACGGGCGCGTCGCGCCGCCTCTCGCCCGATGGTGGCGTGGCGTTCGGCTGTGAGAAGTTCGTGGTCGGTCACGGGGGTCCTCCATTGGTGGAAAGATGTGTCGTGGTTGGTGGTCAATGTCGATGTGGCTGTATGACTGGTGTTAGTCATCCGTCTAACTCCTCCTCTGTTTGATGGCCACGACGTTCCGGCCGTGGCCGTTCTGCTGTGGTGCGGGTCAGCCCAGGAAGCGGCGAAGTTCCACGCCGGCCTCCTCGAGCCGTTCGCGTCGAAGGCTGTAGTAGGTGAGGTTGCCCTCTTCGGTGACGGTCACCAGCCCGGCCGCTCGCAGGAGGGCCAGGTGGTGCTTCATGGTCGGCTTGGAGAGTTCCAGTTGCTGAGCCAGCTCGGTCAGATACCAGTCCCGGTCGGCCAGCAGCTTCAGGATCCGCATCCTCGTCCCGTCGCCCAGCGCCCGATAGAGCCGGACCACGGCCTGGGGCGGCACACCTGCGTCACCGGCCTCCACCACCGCGTCCGCGATGGGGTAGCCGAAGATCCGCCAGTCGGCGCCCTGGTAGGTGTAGTTGAACGGCCGGGCGAAATAGGAGGGCGCCAGGATCACGCGGCGGACCTGCGGTTCGGGAAGGAACCGAAGACCGCCGGTCGTGCGCTCGATAAGCGTGTCTTGATCCAGGCTGGCCCGATCCGACTTCCGGGCGGCCACGTCCCGCTCCAGCATCTGGGCGATGCGCGGCTCCACCTCGACGTACAGGGGAAGCCATGCGTCAAGGGTCGCGCGCATGCGCGTCACAGCCGGGATGGGTTCGCGCAGGAAGCCCGCCATAACGCTCTTCTCGCTCTCATCGAAGCGTTCCATGGCCGTGCTCACGGCAGCCGAATCACCATCCATGATCGGGTCGAGGAGATCCTCCAGTCCCACCGGGCGCAAATGGTCGAGAAGGAGCGATCGCGCGAGTGCTTCGGGTGTGGACTCGTCCAGCGCGGCCAGGAAGGAGGTCGCATCGGTCACGTCGGGCCGCGCGACGATGAAGGAGGGGAGGGCGTGGAAGGCGCCGGACGATGCTGCACCGAAGCAAGATTCCAGATCATGTCGAAGCGGGTCCGGCAGGCTGGCGCGGGCTCGAGTCAGCCAGGCCGCGTCCTCGGGAAGGAGGTCGGCATCCTCGCCGGCCACGACGTTCAGGCTGATGACGAAGTCATAGGCCGTGCGAGCGTCGAAGGTGATCTCCGGCTTGCTTGTGCTGCGTGAGAAGTCACGGACGATGGCGCGGGCAACGACCGGGACACTGGCGGCCCGGAGCCGTCGGTTCTCCGTCGTGGTGCGTACCATGGTGCTGCTCCCTAACTGCCGTTAGATGCTTTTCTAACACGGCAGCGCACGACCTGTCAAGTACCCGGGCGGGTTCGTGCTTGGGGCGCGGCTCGCGGGTGGGCGCTACGGCGCAGGTGGCACAATCGACGCGGACCAAGGCCGCGCCCCGTCACAACGACTCGGCCACGCCACGACCGAGCCACGACCGCCACCACTGCCGCCACCCACCGGCCATCCACGCGGCACCGCTGCCCACTCCGCCCACCCCGCAACCAGGAACTCGCCCGAACCGGAGGCCCGATGCCAGCACGTGACCCCGATCTGCCGGTCGTTCGCTTCACTGAGCGGCGGCTCGAAAACGGCCTGCGCGTGATCGTTGCCCCCGACCGGCTCGCGCCCGTGGTGGCCATCAACCTCTGGTACGCGGTCGGGTCGCGCAACGAGACGCCGGGCAAGTCAGGCTTCGCGCACCTCTTCGAGCACTTCATGTTCCAGGGCTCGCGCCACGTAAGCAAGGCCGAGCACATGACCATCATCCAGAGCGCGGGGGGCGTCAACAACGCCACCACCTTCTTCGACCGCACCAACTACTTCGAGACGCTGCCCTCTCACCAACTGGAGCTGGGTCTGTGGCTTGAGGCGGACCGCATGGCCACGCTGCTCGACGCGCTGAGCCAGGAGAACCTGGACAACCAGCGCGAGGTGGTCAAGAACGAGAAGCGCCAGAGCTACGACAACCGACCCTACGGATCGTTCTACGAGAAGCTCATGGCCGCCGTTTTCCCACCTGGCCATCCGTATCACCTCACCCCGATCGGGTCGATGGAGGACCTGGACGCGGCCAGCCTGGAGGACGTGATCGCCTTCTTCCGGACTTGGTACGCGCCGGACAACGCGGTCCTCTCCATCGTGGGTGACGTGGACGAGGCTCCCGCCCTGGAGGCCGCCGAGCGTTACTTCGGGCCCATCCCGTCGGCCGGCCCGTTCCCGCCCTTCGAGCTGCCTGATGTGCCGATGCGCATCGGCCGGGAGATCCGCGGGGTGGTGCCGGACGCCGTGCCCCTGGAGCGCGTCCATTTCGGTTTCCGCATGCCGCCCTTCGGCACGGCGGAGTACGACGCACTGGAGGTCGGCTCCCAGATCCTGGCCGGGGGCAAGGGCAGTCGACTCCATCGACGCCTGGTCCGGGACCTGCGCATCGCCCAGGACGTGACGGCCTTCGCGCTGCCGCTCGTCGGCGGCTCGACCATCTACGCGGGCTGGGTCACGGCCCGCCCGGAGAGCGACGCGGCCACCGTGGAGGCGGCCTACCTGGAGGAGCTCCAGCGCATGGTCGATGAACCGGTCACGGACGACGAGCTGGCGCGGGCGCACGCCCTGATCGAGTCGGCGGAGCTCTCGGCCCTGGGCCGGGTGGACGAGATCGCCGACCGGCTGAGCATGTACGCCACCTACTTCGACCGGCCCGAGCTCATCAACGAGCAGCTGGGGCGTTACCTGGCGGTGGACGCGGCGGCCATCCAGAGCGCCGCGGCCCAGGTCTTCCGGGCCGACAACCGGGCGGTGATCACCTACGTCCCCGCCGAGAGTCAGGAAGTCGCGGCATGAGCGACCCGAGACGGCCCGGCGAGCCCATGGACGACCGACCGGCGGGGCCGATGACCGACGCCCTGCTCCTGGACGACCCTGGGGAGCCGGACCTGATCGATTCCTCGGGCGACCCGGTGATGCCCGACGAGCCGTCAACGGCCACGGTCATCGTGGAGACGGCAGACGCGCCGGCCACCGCCGGGGCGCCGCCGACCGCCACGGACGAAGCGGATCCCCTCGCCGTGCTGAACGTGCGCCCGTCGCCGCGGGAGCCGCGCGAGTACCACTTCCCCCGTTTCGAGCGCCACGTGCTGCCCAACGGCTTGACCCTGCTCAGTGCCCATCTCCCCGGCCGGCCGCTGCTCAGCGCGCAGCTCGTCTTCCGCGGCGGCGCGAGCATCGAGGCGGCCGAGCGGGCCGGCGTCACGGTCCTTGCCGCGCGGGCACTGACGGAAGGCACGCAGAAGCGAGACGCCATCGAGCTCATCGAGGCCACCGAGCGACTTGGTGCGGACCTGGACGCGGAGGCCGGCTGGGACAGCCTGGTGGCGGGCATCAGCGTGCCGCGCTCGCGGTTCGCGGCGGCGCTGAAGCTGCTCGCGGAGGTGGTGCTCACGCCGAGCTTTCCCGAGGCAGAGGTGACGAGGCTGCGCGACGAGCGCATCAACGATCTGATGCAGGCCCGGGCAGAGCCGCGCCGCCGCATCGAGCGCGTGTTCCCCGAGACGATCTATGCGCCCTCCGCCCCGTACTCCCGCCCGTTGGGCGGCACTGAGTCGACCGTGCCCGGACTCGATCGCGAAGCGGTGCAGTCGGCCTACTGGCGGCTGATCGAACCAGGGTCGGCTGTCTTCGTGGTGGCCGGTGACCTCCAGGGATTGCCTCTGGGCGAGCTGGTGGAGGAAAGGTTCGGTGGGCAGATAGAGGCCGAGCCTGTCGACCGCGCGCTCTCGATCGATGCCAGGCAGGGTGGCCCGCGCGTGGTGGTCGTGGACCGGCCCGGCTCGCCACAGTCGGAGATCCGCATCGGGCACCTGGGCGTCGCTCGATCCACGCCGGACTTCCACGCATTGAGCGTGCTGAACACGATCCTCGGCGGCCAGTTCGGTTCGCGGCTCAACCGGCTGCTGCGCGAGGAGCGCGGCTACACGTACGGCGTCCATACCTCGTTCGACATGCGCCGCGGCACCGGGCCGTTCGTAGTGCGCATGGCGGTCCAGAGTGAAGTGACCGTACCGGCCATCAGCGCCACGCTCGGGGAGTTGCGGCGCATCGGTGAGGAGCCTGTGGAGCAGCGCGAGCTGGACGAGGCGCGGGACTACCTGGTGGGCGTCTTCCCGCTGCGCTTCGAGGCCGCGCCGCAGGTCGCCGCGGCCATCGCCGGTCTGGCCATCCACGAGCTCCCGGATGATGAGCTGGATCGATACCGCCCGGCCATCGCGGCCATCTCCGCGGACGATGTGTTGGCGGTGGCGCGCGCGCACGTGCACGACGATGCCTCTGTCGTGGTGGTGGGCGACGCCAGCAGCTGGCTGGATGAGCTGCGTGGGGCGGGTATCGGCGAGGTGGCGGTGCTGGCGGACGAGGCGGGAGCGGCCGGGAGCGAGGCGGGATCGGCGTGATCGTCGTGCTCGGGCGGCCGGGCCTCGCGCCCAACCAGTTGGCGGGCGGCGCGGCCACGCTCCATGGCCTGGCGGCTGGCGTGGCTCTGGCGGCTGCGCGCGCTGGTGCGAGCGTGGAGCTGGTGGGATCCATTGGCGATGACCCAGAGGGTGATCGAGTGGTCGTGCTCCTGGGTCAGGCCGGCGTCGGGCACGCGGCGCTGCTGCGCGACCCGGCGGGTCACACGCCTCTCGCGCCGGCGGGACGCACGCCGGTGGAACCAGGCGATGATCGGGCTCCCGCGCCACGCCTGGAGGCCGAGGATGTCGAGCTGGGGCTGCGCTACCTGGCGGAGATCAGGGTGCTCGTCCTGGCTGAACCTCTGGAGCCGGGCGCGCAGCAGGCTGCGCTTGACGCGACTCGATATCACGGTGCGGCCGTCGTAGCCGTCGTGCCGCCGGCCTCGGAGCCAGATGCAGGTCTGGCAGAGTCCGGCACGGTGCTGGAGGCGCCGGAGGAGGATGTCGCGTCGTTCGCAGAGATGGTGGGCAGGTACGCGGCGGGCATGGCCACGGGGATGCCGGCTCCTGAGGCCTTCGCTGCGGCTACGGAGGCCATCGGCTGGGAGCGCGCCGAAACGTGACCGCGGCTGACCATAGAGAGGACGGAGCCGCCCGGACTCTCGGCGCCGGCCAGGACGCGGAGCCGCTCGTCGTCTATGGGCCGCTGAGCGACCGCTATGACTTCGGTCCGCAGCATCCGCTCACGCCACGCCGCTTTGGGCCCGGCATCGACCTCCTCCGCGCGACGGGCGCGACCCGCTTCCTTGACCCCCAGCCAGCCACCGACGGACAGCTCGTGCGCCTGCACGACGCCCGCTATATCGAGACCGTGAAGGCGTTCTCCCAAGGCCAAGACCGCCGACCGGCGGCGGGCATCGGACCTGGCGACTGCCCGCCTTTTCCGGACATGCACGCTGTGTCGGCCGCCGTGGCCGGTGGCTCCATCACGGCCATGGACCTGATCCTGTCAACAGATGAGACCCACGTCTTCCAGCCGGGCGGTGGCCTCCACCACGCGATGACCGACCGAGCGAGTGGCTTCTGCATCTACAACGACGTGGCCCTGGCCGTGGCTCAAGCGCGGGACGCCGGCCACCGGGTGCTGTACGTCGACCTGGACGTGCACCATGGCGACGGCGTGCAGGCCCTCTTCTGGGATGATCCGCAGGTGCTCACGTTCTCCATGCATGAGACGGGTGAAGCCCTGTTTCCCGGCACCGGTTTCGAGTCGGAGACGGGCGGGCGGGGCGCGCCGGGCAGTGCCGTGAACGTGCCGCTGGAACCGTTCTCGGGGGATCCCAGTTGGCTGCCCGCCTTCGAGATGGTCGTCCCGGCCCTGGCGGAGGCCTTCCGGCCGACCGTCCTGGTCAGCCAGCACGGCTGCGACTCGCACGCCTACGACCCGCTGGCCCACCTGCGGCTCACCACTCGTGCCTACGCACAGGCCACGAGTGCGCTGGATCGCATCGCCCACGAGCACTGCCAGGGCCGTTGGTTCGCCACCGGGGGAGGTGGCTACGATGCGTACCGGGTCGTGCCGCGCTCGTGGTCACTCGTCTGGTTGGCCCAGGCGCATCGCGAGGTCCCGGCGGAGACGCCCGCGGCCTGGCAAGAGCGATGGGAGACTGAGGCTGCCGACTTCGACCAAGCACCGCCGCCTCAGGCGTACCTCGATCTGCCCGACCTGGTCCAGCCCGAACCGGAGGCGATGATCACTGTCAACATGCGCACTGCCGAGCGCTCGCTCGACCGGTCGCTACGACTTCAAGGGGGAGCCCGATGACAGACCCGACGTCCGTGGAGGTGCCCGGCGGCCGACTCGCCTATGAGGCGGAGGGGAAGGGCCCTGCCCTGACTCTCATCCATGCCGGAGTGGCACATATGCGCATGTGGGATGAGCAGGTTCCCGCTTTCGCGGAGCACTACCGAGTCATCCGCTACGACACGCGCGGCTTCGGGATGACGCGCAGCACCGATGTCGAGTTCTCCAACAGGGACGACTTGCGCGCGCTCCTGGACCACCTGAGCGTGGAGCGCACGCACCTTCTGGGCATCTCGCGCGGAGGGTCGATCGCCCTGGACTTCGCCCTTGAATTCCCGGAACGCTTGAACTCCCTGGTGCTGGTGGCCTCCACGCCGGGCGGCTTCGAACACGAGGATGCGGAGCTGGATTCGCTCTGGACGGAGATGGAGACGCTGTACGAAGCGAAGGACTGGGAGAAGCTGGTGGAGCTGGAGACGGCTCTCTGGACGGACGGGCCGGGCCAGCCCACCAACCGCGTGGACGGTGGCATGCGTCGCCGGATGGTGGAGTGGAACCTCTGGAACTACCGAGCACAGCCTGGCGAGGGCAAGCCCCAACCGCTCGATCCGCCCGCAGTGGGCCGCCTGGCCGAGGTCGCTGTACCGACGCTGGTGATGTGGGGCGACCTGGACGAGGGCGGCGTGCTGGCCGGCGGCGAGGCTCTCGCATCCGGGATCGCTGGCGCCCGTTCGCACGTGTTCGAGGGGGTCGCGCACATGGTCAACATGGAGCGTTCGGAGGAGTTCACCACGCGCGTGCTCGACTTCCTGGCTGAGGAGGACACCCCGGGCAGCGACGGCAGGACCTAGTCCAACGACGAATCGCAGGTTCGCACCCTCGGCGATGGAGGCCAACCGAGTCCGCCGCCGCCTCGGTCTTGCCGCGAATCGACCGTCTGTTCGGTTTGCTGTTGCCGCCCTATACTCGCGGTCCTGTGCCCCGCCGTCCCAAGAGCGCTCCGCCGCGACCCGATAGCGCCGATCCTCTCGCGCCCTTCCATCCCGCCACGCGCGAGTGGTTCGAGGCGTCCTTCGCCGCGCCGACCGATGCCCAGGCGCTGGGCTGGCCGGCCATCTCCGGTGGCGATCACGCGCTGATCTGCGCACCCACAGGGTCGGGCAAGACGCTGGCGGCGTTCCTCTGGTGCCTCGATCGACTGATGGCCGAGCCTCCCCCGGACGACCCCTTGCGGCGCCTCCGCGTCCTCTACGTCTCACCCCTTAAGGCGCTGGTCCATGACGTTGACCGGAACCTTCGCTCGCCGCTGGCGGGCATCGCGCTGGCTGCACAGCGGCTGGGCACGGAGCCGCAAGCCGTGCGGGTGGGGATGCGCACGGGCGACACCCCGGCCGACGAGCGGCGCGCCTTCGGCAAGCACCCCCCTGACATCCTGGTCACCACGCCGGAGTCGCTCTACCTCCTGCTGACCTCGCTGGCTCGCGAGGCGCTGCGCGGCATCCGCTGGGTCATCATGGACGAGATCCATGCTCTGGCGGGCACCAAACGCGGCGCCCACCTGGCACTCTCGCTGGAGCGCCTGGAGACGCTGACGGACACGCCGTCGCAGCGCATCGGGCTGTCCGCCACGCAACGGCCGCTGTCGGCCGTGGCCGGCTATCTGGGCGGCCGAGAAGCCTCCGACCAAGGCCCCGGTGCGCAGAGGCCCGTGACCATCGTTGACGCCGGTGTGCGCAAGGCGCTGGAGCTCCAGGTGGTCGTGCCGGTCGAGGACATGAGCCGGCTCGGCGAGCCCATCCCGCTGGAAGAGTCGCCCGGCGGGCCAGCCGCGGCCGGGGAACAGCGCACCAGTATCTGGCCGGCCATCCATCCGCGCATCCTTGAGCTGATCCGAGCCCATCGCAGCACCATCATCTTCACCAACAGCCGGCGTCTCGCCGAGCGGCTCGCGCAGCGCCTCAACGAGCTGGCCGGGGAAGAGCTGGTCAGGGCCCATCACGGCTCTCTCGCCCGGGAGCAACGCGTCCAGATCGAGGAGGCGCTCAAGGATGGCCGCCTGCCGGCGCTCGTAGCGACCAGCTCGCTGGAGCTGGGCATCGACATGGGGGCTGTGGACCTGGTCATCCAGGTAGAGAGCCCCACCAGCGTGGCGCGCGGGCTCCAGCGCGTGGGTCGGGCGGGGCATCAGGTCGGTGAGCCGTCACGAGGCGTGATCTTCCCCAAGTACCGGGGCGACTTGCTGGAGTGCGCCGTCGTGACGCGGCTGATGCACGAAGGCGCCATCGAGCCGACCGTCGTGCCGCGCAACCCGCTGGACGTGCTGGCGCAGCAACTCGTAGCCACCACGGCCGACCGACCCTGGGGAGTGGACGACCTCTACGCGTTGGTGCGTCGGGCGGAGAACTTCGCGGAGCTGGGCCGTGAGACGTTCGAGTCCGTCCTGGGCATGCTCGCGGGCCAGTACCCGGCAGACGAGTTCGCGGAGCTGAAGCCGCGCCTCATCTGGGACCGCGTGGCCGATACGGTCCAGGCACGGCGCGACGCGCGGACCGTCGCCGTCATCAGCGGCGGCACGATCCCTGACCGCGGCCTGTTCCCTGTCTTCCTGGCCGATGACGCTGGCGCGGCCGATGCCATCGGCCCCGGAACGAAGGCACGGGCAGCCCGGACGGGCGGTCGACGGGTCGGCGAGCTGGACGAGGAGATGGTCTACGAGGCGCGCGAGGGCGAGGTCATCCTGCTGGGGGCCAGTGCCTGGCGCATCGAGTCGATCGGTCATGACCGGGTGCTGGTCTCGCCGGCACCGGGCGAGCCGGGCAAGATCCCCTTCTGGAAGGGCGACGGTGTCGGCCGGCCGGTCGAGCTGGGTCGCGCGCTGGGCGCCTTCACGCGGGAGATAGGCGAAGCGGGCGCGGCGGGCGGCAAGAAGCGCGAGGCGGCAGTCACGCGGCTGC
>JALZLQ010000242.1 GCA_030858605.1 Chloroflexota bacterium | reverse complement strand
GCCGCCATCGGGCGCCGGCGGAGGAGACGCATAGGCCTTGCCTGCCGGATCGGGGTCGGAGAAAGAGTCGTGCTCCGGCCAGATACCGGTGTCGAGGACGCCCACGATGACGCCCTGACCGGCGTTCCTCTGACCGCCGAGCCTGGACCAGGTGGTGGGTGCACCGATGAACTCCGGGCTCACCTCCGTCTCGAGCTGCTCGAGCGTGTCGCGCATGATGGAGACGACGCCCGGCAGGCGCGAGATCTCGGCCAAACGGTCGATCGGCACGCTGGCGGAGACGCCGCCGATGACCCAGCTCAGCCGGTGGATGATCTGGGCGCGGGGAACGGCGCTTGCCAGGCGGCGTTCGAAGGCGCCCTGGACGGTCGACGCATGGCGCTCATAACTACCGATGGCGGCCTGCGCGGCAGCGTCCGTGCGGCGCTCGGCGACCAAGTCCTGGGTCGGAGCGAGGCCCTGCACGCCACCGTCATAGGAGGCCAGCGGGACCAGGTCGAGCTTGATGACGATCGGAACCAGGCGCGCCGAGCCCTGGGGTCGGATCTTCGTGGATGTGTCGCCCCCGTGGCGATCGCCTACCTGGATCATCTCCGGGAATGCCCGCAGGCCTTCTCTATCTGGTCGTGGCTCCGCAGCCAGGGCGGCCGGCGCGACCGCCGCCAGTAGCAGGCCGGCGGATATGACCGCCACAACACGGTGATGGATGGACTGTCGCCGTCTCAACGGGCGTCTCCTCGCGTGCTGAGAGGCTCCCCCGCCGGTCATCTGCTGGCGGCACCTCTCACTTGACCGGGGCACTCCGACATGGATATGTCCGGTAACGCGGACAATGGGCACATCCGCCTGGGGCGCGGTCGCATGGAGCGTAGCGCTGTGCTGCGTCTGTGTCCAGCATTGTTTTCCTTTGGCGATGGTCACGGCTGCCTATACTCCGGGAGACGGCTGCCTATACTCCGGGAGATGGAACCGGCGCTGGTCCAGGGCGTGCTTCTGGTGCTGGCGGGCTACCTCATCGGGTCCCTGCCGATGGGCGTCATCGTGGCCCGGCTGACGGGCGGACGGGATCCGCGCAGCGTCGGCAGCGGCCGGACCGGAGGCACCAACGCACTGCGCGCGATGGGTCCGGGACGCGGGCTGGCGGTGGGCATCCTGGACATCGCCAAGGGGGCCGTGCCGGTCCTCCTGGCTATCTCGCTGGGAGCCGATCAACTGGTGCAGGCGCTGACGGGCATCTCGGCGGTGCTCGGTTCCTCCCGCTCCATCTTCCTGCGATTGCACGGCGGCCGCGGTGTGGCCACGGCCATCGGCGCGATGCTCGTCATCCAGCCCATCGCCGTGGTGCTCAGCGCGCCGGTGTTCTTCGGCGTCATCTGGCTCAGCCGCTACGTATCCCTGGGCTCGCTGCTAGGTTCGGCGGCGGCCGGGCTGCTGCTGCTGGTCCTCGTCGCGCTGGGCGCCAGCCCACCCGTGGCGCTCGTCTTTGGCATCGGGGCCGTGGCCCTGGTGTGGATCGCCCACGCTGACAACATCGCGCGGCTGCTTACCGGCGAGGAGCGGAAGCTGGAGTCCCTCGGCCGCGACATCGTCTAGCGGCGGGGCCGCCTGAGCGCGCCGGCCAGGACCAGGGCCGTGCCGGCCACAAGCACCAGTACGAGGATCGGGGCACGCGCCAGAGCCACGTCGAGTCCGGGCACGGCGGCACTCAGAAGGTTGGCCGCCAGGACGCCCACCACGACGCCGGACATCAGCAGCAGCACGTCCCGATCGCGGGCGCGGCCCGTCACGTGGGGTCGGCTTCGGGAGGGATGCCGATGGGAGCCACCAGGATCCGCCCCGCCAGGGCCTTGCCGACACGGGTGCGAAGTCCTGTCTTTGGTCTATGGAAGGTGACCGTCACATCTGCTCGAACCACCGGGTCGGAGACCGCGCCACCGGTCAGGTCGACCGCTGTCGGGGTATCGACCGAGAGGATGGGGACGCCCTGCTGCCGCGCCTGGACGACCACCCTGACGGCGGAGCGGATAGGCTCACGCAGAGGACCTTCCACTCCGCTGCCCAGCAAAGCATCTACCACCAGGGCTGCCTTCTCCACGCCGGTCAGGAGGACCTGGACCTCACGCGGCGAGGCGGCCTGGATCCGCTCCACGCGAGGCACATCGGTCAGGCGAGCCCAATTGCGGATCGCATCCGGCGAAGTCGGTCCAGGCTGGTTGGCGACCAGGACGGCTGCCACGCGATGACCTGCCGTGGCCAGATGGCGCGCGGCGACGAGACCGTCGCCCCCGTTGTTGCCGGGTCCGCAGAGGATCAGGATGACCGCGCCAGCTGGCCGCTCCGTCGACTTGAGCAACGCGCGGACGGCCGCGGAGACCGAGATGCCAGCCTGCTCCATCAGGCGATCGCCGGCGACGCCAAGCCGTCGGGCACGGAGGTCCGCGCCACGCATCTGCTCCCCGGTCATGGGCGGCAACCCGGCCCGAACGGCCCAGCGCTGAGCCAGCATCTCCAGGTCCAGATCGGGGCGTGCCAGGGTCGCATCATCGGACGGGAGCGGCTCCTCGCGACCGATCCGTACGGTCGAGGGCTGGCTGGTCGGGATCATTACGTTCCAAAGGGTAGGCCCTGTTTCGACTCTCGGGTCCTGAGACGTACGATGGACGCGTGACTGCCCCTCGACTCACCCGCCAGCCACGCAGTTCCGATCTGACTGTGCTGTTCGATCGCGACTGCGGCTTCTGTAACTGGACCGTGCGCCAGTTGCGCGGCTTGGACCGCCACCGGCGCCTGGAGTACGTGGCGCTGCAGTCCACCATGTCCGACCGCGATCGCCCGGAGCTGGCGGCCGTAGCCGCACGCTACCCGTTGGCCGAGTCCATCCACGTCGTGCGGCGGGACGGCTCGGTAGTGGCTGGCGGGCGCGCCATGCTGGCTATCCTGGACGCGCTGCCCGGTGCCTGGTTGCTGCGGCCGTGGACGCGCTTCCCGGGGATGGCCCTGCTGGCGGATCTCCTGTATTCCCCCATCGCGGCCAACCGGCATTCGCTCGGCCGGCTGGTGGCAAGGAACGATCCCATGCGCTGCGACGTGGATAGGCCGTAGGCGCCACCGTGGCTCGCCTCGGTCGTAGCCAGGGGCTGAGCACCGGAGGCGCGATACTGGCGCCATGACACTCGAGG
>JALZLQ010000232.1 GCA_030858605.1 Chloroflexota bacterium | reverse complement strand
CCGCGCAGGACCTCCTTGTCCCGGTCGCGGCGCTCCACGCTGGCACGATCATCGGCGGTGGACGGCGGCAGCGCCGCGAACGTGGTGGCCAGCAGAGTCAGCTCGTCAGAGCCTGCCCGGCGAGCCGCTTCGGCCAGCAGCTCATCCAGCGACCGGGGCGCGACCGGAAGGCGGTGCTCGTGATACGCGATTCGGAAGGCGCCGCCCTCGCGCAGGATGCGCAGCGAGCCTGCTTCCACCTCACGGCCATAGTGATCGGCCAGGATGGGCATCAGGACGGTGTCGCGCAGGGTCGGCTCGGGAGGGGCCCAGTCGACATCGAAGTAGCGCGCGAAGCGGCTGGCCCGCCCATTCTCCAGCACGTCCCACCACCAGGGGTTCTCCATGGTGATGGCCAGATGGTTGGGCACGATGTCGAGCACGATCCCCAGGCCAGCGTCACGCGCCGCGGCTACCAGCTCGCGCCAACCGGCCTCGCCGCCCAGTGCCTCGTTCACGCGCTGCGGGTCGACCACGTCGTAGCCGTGGGTGCTGCCCGGAGTGGTCTGGAGGACGGGCGACAGGTAGAGATGGCTGATCCCCAGCTGCTTGAGGTAGGGCAGCAGGGCACGGGCAGCCGCGAAGTCGAAGCCTCCGTGAAGTTGGAGGCGGTAGGTCGCCGAAGGGACTCGCCGGCGCTCCTCTGGATCGAGGGGTGGTCCCTCAGGCGCCGGCATCGACCCTCCGCAGCAACACGACGGAGTTGCTCTCCACCGACAACGCAGCGCTCGCCGGATGGGTAGCCGGAGGTGTCGGGAAGGACGGCTGCTGATCCGTGTCGAACACGACCTCCCACTTCCCGCCGAAGTCCGTGCCCGGCAGGCGGAATGAAGAGGCGCCGTCACGCGAGGAAACGATGACGTAGAAGGTGTCATCAGGGACCGGTTCGTAGTCCGAACCCAGCAGCCCCGCGCCGCTCATCCAGATGCCCAGCGCGTTGACCATGCCTGACGCCCACTCCTCCTCGGTCATCTCCACGCCCTCCGGCGTGAACCAAGCCATGTCACCGGTCCCCTCGCCATGGATGGCGCGGCCCTGGAACCAGCGGCGGCGGCGCAGCACCGGGTGTGCCCGCCGCAGGCCGATGAGCCGGCTGCTGAACTCCAGCAGCGGAGCGTCGGCGGATTCCCAGTCATACCAGGAGATCTCGTTGTCCTGGCAATAGGCATTGTTGTTGCCGTCCTGCGTGCGCCCCATCTCATCGCCGCCCAGCAGCATGGGCACGCCCTGGGAGAGCATCAGCGTGGCCAGGAAGTTGCGCTGCTGGCGTGCCCGCAGGCGTTCCACCTGCGGCTCGTCCGATGGGCCTTCCGCGCCGCAGTTCCAGGATCGGTTGTCATCCGTCCCATCCCGCCCATCCTCGCCGTTGGCGTGGTTGTGTTTCTCGTTGTAGGAGACCAGGTCACGCAGCGTGAAGCCGTCGTGGGCGGTCACGAAGTTGATGCTCGCGTAGGGGCGGCGGCCGGTCGTCTCGTAGAAGTCGGAGCTGCCCGTGAAGCGGTACCCGAAGTCGGCCAGGCTCTCCGGCTGGCGGCGCCAGAAGTCACGAACTGTGTCCCGGTAGCGGCCGTTCCACTCCGACCAGAGCGGCGGAAAGTTGCCCACCTGATAGCCGCCTTCGCCCACGTCCCACGGTTCGGCGATGAGCTTCACGGCACTGACCGTGGGGTCTTGCTGGATGAGGTCGAAGAACGCCGACAGTCGGTCCACCTCGTGGAAGCCGCGCGCAAGAGCCGCCGCCAGGTCGAAGCGGAAGCCGTCGACGTGCATCTCCAGGACCCAATAGCGCAGGCTGTCCATGATCAGCTGGAGGGTGTGCGGGTGGCGCACGTTGAGCGTATTGCCGGTACCGGTGTAGTCCATGTAGTGGCGCTTGTCGTCGGGCACCAACCGGTAGTAGGCCTCGTTGTCGATGCCCTTGAAGGAGAGCATCGGACCGAGGTGGTTGCCCTCGGCGGTGTGGTTGTACACGACGTCGAGGATGACCTCTAGCCCCGCCGCGTGGAGCGCCTTGACCATGCCCTTGAACTCGGCCACCTGCTCGCCGCGCGTCCCGGCGCTGGCGTATTCGTTGTGGGGAGCGAGGTAGCCGATCGAGTCGTAACCCCAGTAGTTGCGCAGCCCCTTCTCCACCAGGTGGGAGGGATGGATGAACTGGTGCACGGGCAGCAGCTCGACGGTGGTCACGCCCAGGTTCTGCAGGTGGCGGATGGCCGCCGGGTGGACCAGGCCGGCGTAGGTTCCGCGGAGCTCCGGAGGGATGTCCGGATGCCGCTGGGTGAAGCCCCTGACGTGCGTCTCGTAGATGATCGTCTCGTTGGGGGCGTGGCGTGGCGGTCGGTCGTCGGTCCAGTCGAAGTAGGGGTTGATGACCACGGAGCGCGGCATGAACGGCGCTGAGTCGGTGGGCTCGGCATCGCCCTCGGGATCGCGGAAGGGATAGCCGTAGACCGCCTGGTCCCACTTGACAGACCCCTCGATGGCCTTGGAGTACGGGTCCAGCAAAAGCTTGGCCGGGTTGCTTCGCTTGCCCTGGGCGACGACGCGCGCCCCGTGGACCCGATAGCCGTAGCGTTGGCCGGGCGTCATCTGGGGCACGTAGCCGTGCCACACGAAGCCGGTCACCTCGGGCAGGTCGATCCGCGTCTCTGTGCCCTCGTCATCGAAGAAGCACAGCTCGACGCGCTCGGCCACCTCGGAGAAGAGCGAGAAGTTGGTGCCAAGGCCGTCGTACGTGGCACCCAACGGATAGGGCTGCCCGGCCCAGATCCTCACGGACGTTCGACGTTCATGTGTTGGATCCCCTTCGTGAAGTGCGGGCAAGCGGCAGCTTAGGGGGATTCGCGTTCGTCCTGCACCGCCTCTACAGGAAGTGCCGCCACCCGGGCGTGCCTTGGCCACCAACCGCCCTATCCTGCGGCCGGTATCCCTTCGGGAGTCCTGGCACGGATCGCGTCGAGTCGCGGCCGAAGTGTCTCGAAGCGGAGCTGGTCGATGATCGCGGCGGCCTCGGCGATCATGGCCTCCCGGTCGCCAAGCGCGTCGCCCACCAGCTCCAACGCCTCGATCGTGGCGAACGCCACCTCGGGTGGTAGGCCCATCGTGCGATAGTGGTCCGCGGCTTCGACGAATCCCATGGCGGCGCCGGTCGTGTCACCAGAGAGGGCCAGCGCGCCGGCGCGCAGCTCCCCGATACACGCACCCATCCAACCGCCGCGTGGCGAAGTGCGCAGCAGCGAGTCGATGGCCCCGGAGACCACCTCCACGTCGCGCAGCTGGATCCCGGCTCGGCCCATGTATACGAGTCCGAGGAGCGCCTCACTGCTCCTCGGATCCTCGCTGACCGCCCGGCGGGCGGCCAAGACCACCTCACGCGGCTCCCCAAGCCCGAACATCACGAGGGCCCGGAGCAGATGGCCCAGCGAGCGAACGTGGGCGGA
>JALZLQ010000231.1 GCA_030858605.1 Chloroflexota bacterium | reverse complement strand
CAATGCCTTCGCCTGGCGCCTGGCAGGCGTCCTGTTCGGCGTCTTGCTGGTGGCGCTGGTCTACCTGCTGGCGGCCACCATGTTCGGACGCCGGCGCATCGCGCTCCTCGCGGCCGGATTCGTGGCGATCGATGGCATGAGCTACGTGATGAGTCGCATCGCCATGAACGACATCTTCGTGACGGTGTTCATCGTGGCCGCCTATCTTGCCTTCTGGCAGGTCTGGTCGGGCCGCTGGTCGCGCAGCGCATGGTGGGTCCTGCCGCTGGTCGGCGTTCTGATCGGCCTGGCGGCGGCCACCAAGTGGGTCGGCTTCTATGCGCTCGCCGGAATCTGGATCCTGGTCCTTGCCCGCTCGAGCCTTGGCCGCCTGCTGCTGGTCGCGCTGGTTGCCTTTGCCACGGTCGTGGGTGGGATCGGCGCGCCATGGCCATTCCTGACGACCATGGTCCTGGTGCTGGGTGTCGCGCTGGCCATCGTCCACGCGCGGCCGATACGGATCGACGCGCGCAGCGCGATGCTCGCGCTGCCGGCAACGGGCGTGGTGCTCGGTGGCGTCGGACTGGCCTTCGCTCTCGGCTATGGCCAGGTGGAGGGCCGCAATCCCGGAAGCGCGGTGGAGATGCTGTTTGGTGTGCTGACGCGCGGTGCCCAGGCCGCTTGGCCCGCGTGGCTGATGCTCGGCGTGGCCGGGATCCTCCTGGCGTGGAGGGCATGGCGGTCGCTGCGAGATCCGAGGTCGGACGCACGCTGGCAACAGCCCGCCGAGATGGGGGGCTTTGCATGGTCATGGATCGGCGCCTGCCTGCTCGTCATTCCGCTGACGGTGTACGCGCTCACCTACATCCCGTACCTCCAGCTCGGGCACTCCTTCGCCGGTCCGGATGCCGGGCCGGGCTACGGTTGGTCGCTCGAGGAGCTGCACGCGCAGATGTTCGGCTACCACTATGGCCTGACCGCAGGCCACGCCAGCTCGGCGCCATGGTGGAGCTGGCCGCTCGGCCTCAAGCCGACCTGGTTCTTCAACAGCTCATATGACGGCGATCAGATCGCGGTCATCTACAACGGCGGCAACCCGATCCTGCTCTGGGCCGGCGTCCCCGCCATCGTCGTCTGCTCGGTGCTGGCCTGGAAGCGCCGCTCGGCGGCCCTCGTCCTGGTCGTCGCTGCATTCGCCTTCCAGATGGCTCCGTGGACGCGCATCGAGCGCGCGTCGTTCGCGTATCACTACCTGACCGCGGTCATCTTCGCCATGATCGCCATCGCCTACGTGGTGGACGAGCTCCTGCGTCGGCCGGCCTGGCGCCAGCTGGCGATCGGCTACCTGGCACTCGTGGTGGTCGCCGGCGTCCTGATGTATCCCCTTGGCGCCGCCCTGCCCATGCCGGACTGGTACATCAATGCGGCGCGGGCACTGCCGCCGTGGAACTACGCGTTCCAGTTCCCCGATCCCCCGCAGGGCGAGCGCGGTGACCTCGTCAGCGCATCGGGTCTCAAGCTGGTCGCCGGGGCGCTCGTCGCCATGGTCGCGGTCGCGTGGTCACTGCGCGGGCGATTATGGGCCCCGCCTCTGATGCGTCTTATTGCGCAACGTCGCGCCGCGCTGCGGGACTGAGGCCCGCGCGAAATATCGGTAATTGCTGGCCCGAGAGCGAGTCGATGGTGGCTTCCCCCAAAATTTCGGTGATGACTGAGCACGAGTGCCGCCTGAAGGTCAGCCTCGGGCCGATCAGGGTCGGGTATATCGGCCAGACCCGGCACGCGCGGGAGGAGCCGCATGCCGGCTTCAGGCGAAATATCGGTGCGACTACCGTCGGCGGGCGGCACCAACGAGGATGAGCGCGCCGACGCCAACCAGGATGAGCGGCCAGACGGAGCCCCAGTCGATTCGTGGCAGATACTCGCGGACCAGGAAGTAGAGGCCGACGAGGACCAGTCCGCCCCCGATGAACAGGGCTGCCCGCCCGTCTTCGACCGGTCCGGGCTTGGCATCCTCGCTGGCCGGCGCCACCGAATCCGCGGATTGCGGCTGCACCGACGCTTCGGGGACGACGACCCAGGCGACGACGTACGCGAGCAGCGCAGCGCCGCCGGTCAGCGGGACCAGAAGTGCCCAGGCGATGCGCACGAGTGCCGGATCGGCGTTGATCCACGTCGCGACACCGGCAGCGACGCCGCCGATCATGGCGTTCGGGGACCTGGTCAGCTGGCCGTTCATCAGCAGCCTCCCTCGGGGTTGAGCGTGATGCTCGCCGCATTGCCGTCCACCCGCAGGGTAACGGTCGGAATGGCGTC
>JALZLQ010000239.1 GCA_030858605.1 Chloroflexota bacterium | reverse complement strand
CTGGTGATGGACCTGGCCGACCCGAGTCCCGCGTTGGGGTGGGCCGGCCGAGAGCGCCGCTCCTTGGCGGAGCGAGGTGGAGACAGCGTCCTGTTGGCCCTGGCGTTGGTGCATCACTTGGCCATCGGGCGGAACGTGCCCCTGCCGATGCTCCTCGGCTGGCTTGCGGAGCTTGGCTCGGAGCTGATCATCGAGTGGGTGCCCCGCGAGGACCTGATGGCGCAGCGCCTGCTCGCCGCGCGCGAGGACATCTTCGACCGATACACGGAGGACGGGTTCCAGGCCGCCCTCGGGGAGCACTGGGTCGTCGTGGAGAGAGTGCCGATCGACGGGACGCTGCGGGTGCTTTACCACTTGCGGCGCCGCTGAAAGGCGGAACAGGAGAGCCTGCGGTGCTACGCCGTTGAGTCGGCTTCAGAGCATCACGGGCGCGAGTTTCCGCGACTTGCGGTTTCGGGCGTCCGCCGACCTCGGGAACCGCCGTGGTCGCGACGTCACCCTGCGGCTGCCCATACTGCGGTCGTGATCGGGCCCGGTCGAATCCCACTGCTGGTCGCTGCGACGGCCCTCCTCGCGTGCCTCGGGCTGGGCGTCCTGGTCTCGATGGACGCCACGCGCGCCTTCGACGACTCGGTCTCCGCATCCATCCTGGCCGTCTATACATCTACCCTGGGGCGGATCGCGGCCGGGTGGGAGACCCTCGGAGATCTGGTTCCGTGGGTCCTGATCTCGTGGCTCGTCGGACTCGCGCTGTTCATCTCGGGCCGAAGGCTGGCCGCCCTGTGGTTCGCCCTGGCCATCACCGCGGACGGCGCAGCTGCCCTGATCAAGATCGCCTTCGGGCTGCCGCGGCCGCCTGGCGGTGAGCTCCTGGACCTGTTCGGTGGGACGAGCTACGCCTATCCCAGCGGCCACGTGGCTAGGACGGTCGTGCTGCTCGGCTTGCTGGCCTGGGTCGCTCTCCGGGAGCTCCCGCGACTGCGCCGCCCCTTCGCCGCACCCACCGTCATGCTGGCGGTCGTGGTCGGCGTGGCCCTGATGGGCGTCGCCCGCATCGGTGCTGGCCAGCACTGGCCATCGGACGTGCTGGGTGGCGCGCTCCTTGGCGTGGCCTGGCTGGCCGTCGTGATGTGGCTGGACCGCCGCGTGCGCGGCCATCCTTGACGCGCATGCCGCTGACGTCCTGAGATGACCTTGCGATATCGCGGCCGGCTCGCTGCGTGAGCCCCGCCCGGCCAGCCCGGATAATCCGGCCATGCCCGAACATCAGCTACCCGCCATCGACGACGAACTGATGCCGGGCGGGACGCCCAAGGTGCTCCCTGAGCGCGTCGTCCTGCGCCGCGCCGACACCGCGCAGAGTGCGGCTCTCCTCGGGCTGGCCGGGTTCGGGGCGCTCTTCGCGCTGGTCAAGGCGCGACGCAGTGAGGCCATCGACGCCGCGCTGATGCTCCGCTGGCAGGCGGTCAAGCACCCCTCGCTGGCCAGGGTCATGACCGTCATCTCGTGGCCCGGCTTCCCGCCTCAGAGCCGCATCATCCCGCCGCTCATCATGGGCGGCTTCTGGCTGTCGCGGCTGCGCGTGGAGGCCGTCATGCAGCTCCTTGCCTGGGGTACCGGCGGCCTCTCCGAGATCCTGAAGTCGGCCATGCGCCGGCCGCGACCAGTGGCCGGCACGGACCTGCGCGTGGTGGCCGCGCATCTGGGTGGGTCCAGCTTTCCCAGCGGGCACGTCATCGTCTATGCCGGCACGTACGGCTGGCTGGCCTACGTGGCTCACTCGCTGGTCCGTCCGCGCTGGCCGCGGCGCCTGCTGGTCGGCGGGCTGGCCGGGCTGGTCGCTGCCGTGGGACCTAGCCGCATCTACCAGGGCCACCACTGGCCGACCGACGTGGCCGCCTCCTACCTGCTGGGCATGAGCTACCTGGTGGGCCTGGCGTCGATCTACCGGCGTCTCAAGGGCCGGCGACTTCACGGTCACCGAGTCGACCGGTCGTGAGCGAGAAGGGATCGATCGCTTCGACCGAGTCGAGCGCCCAGCGGGCCTCTTCGACCAAGAGGATCCGCGTGCTCTGGAACGCCAACGCGGGGTCCAAGGGCGGGATATCGACCAACAGGACCGGTGAGCCCGAGCTTCGTGAGCTGATGGCCCGCCATGGCCTGGGCGACGACCTGGTGGCCTCGACCTCCGAAGAAGAAGCGGTCGAGGCGACGCGCGACGCGCGGGAGAGCGGCTACCACGCCGTAGTGGCGGCCGGCGGGGACGGCACCGTTCGGCTGGCCGCGACTCATCTGCTCGAGTCGGACACATCGCTGGGCATCCTGCCTATGGGCAGCGTCATGAACATCGCGCGGATGCTGGGCATCTCTCGGGACCTGGAAGAGGCCGCTGCCACGATCGCGGCGGGGGCCACGCGCCGCATCGACGTGGGCATGAGCGGGGACGAGCCATTCTTCGAGTCGGCCTCGGTGGGCATGAACGCGGCCATCTTCAAGCAGGTGCAGCAGGCCGACGAAGGCGACTATCGAGGCATCGCTCGGGCGCTCCGCACCGCCTTCCGCTATCGACCGGCACGCATGGCGGTCGCACTGGATGAGGGCACCATCCGGACGCGCGCGCTGATGATCACCGTCTCCAACGGTCCGTACACCGGGGCCGGCTTCACCGTCGCGCCGGACGCGCGCCTGGACGACGGCCGTTTCGACGTCAGCGTCTTTCGGCACTTCTCCAAGC
>JALZLQ010000216.1 GCA_030858605.1 Chloroflexota bacterium | reverse complement strand
CACTACCTCCTTCGTCATCTTCGTCAACCGCGTCGGCGTGGAGGAGTCCTTCACCTTCTGGGGAGGCTCGGAGGTGATCTCTCCCAGCGGCGCCACCCTGTTCAGTGCGCCGCTCCTCGACGAGGGCCTCTTCATGGTCGACCTGGACCTGGCGGAGTTGCGTCGCGAACGCATCGCTGTCCCTCTGCTGCGGGACGAGCGACCCGAGGTGGTCCTGCGCCAGCTCCGGCGCATCGTGCGCGAGCGAGCCTCGGAGGAACCTCGCAGTGGGGACGAGTCCTCCGCGGCAGGCCATCTGCAGGAGGAGAGCGAACGACCGAGACCCTTGGGAGGATTGCCGTGAGCGACCCTGGCGCGCCGTTCGAGCTCCCCCCGGAGCTGGCTATCGACACGGACGTCGCGCGGCGCATCATGGGCGGCTTCATCCGGGAGCAGTTGCGCCAGGCGGGCTTCCAGCGCCTGGTCCTGGGCCTCTCGGGCGGCATCGACTCCGCGCTGGTGGCCTACCTCGCCGCGGAAGCCATCGGCGCCGAGCAGCTGCTCTGTGTTCTGATGCCCTACCGCACCTCGTCTGAGACCTCCCGGACGGATGCGGCAGAGGTCGTGCGGCGACTTGGCTGTGCCTCGGAGCTGGTGGAGATCAGCGGCATGGTCGATGCCTACTTCAGCGAGCCGTCGCGCGCGGACGCATCACCGCTGCGCCGCGGGAATCTGATGGCGCGGACCCGCATGTCGGTCCTTTTCGACCACTCCGTGACTTGGGGCGGCCTGGTGGCCGGCACCGGCAACAAGACGGAGTCGCTCATCGGGTACACGACGCTTTACGGGGACAGCGCCTGTGCCCTGGCGCCCATCGGCGACCTGTACAAGTCGCAGGTGCGGCAGATCTCGTCCGTGATGGGCGTCCCGGCCTCGATCGTAGCCAAGGGCCCCTCCGCCGATCTGTGGCCTGGCCAGACCGACGAGGTGGAGATCGGCATGAGCTACAGCGAACTTGACAGGCTGCTCTTCTGGATGATCGACCGCCGACGCGGACCCGACGAGCTGACGGCCATGGGCTTCGCGTCAAGTGACGTGGGGCGCGTGGTGTCGATGGTGGCGCGCTCGGAGTTCAAGCGCCAGATGCCGCCCGTGGCCAAGCTCGGGCCGCGCACGCCCGGCGTCGACTACCTCTATCCGCGTCGCCGTCCTGGTTCCGCGCGGCAGTGACGGCCGACCTGGAGGGCGGTGGCGATCCGGGAGAGGAGGTGCTGACCGACGCAGGCGCGGAGGCGCGGGCCGCCGTGGGCGGCACGCTCCACATCGTCTCGACGCCCATCGGCAACCTGGGCGACGTGACGCTGCGCGCCCTCGAGGTACTGCGTGCCGTGCCCCTCGTGGCGGCCGAAGACACACGCCTGACGCGGCGCCTCTGGAGCCGCCATAAGATCGACACCAAGCTCGTCTCCTACCACGCCCACAGCCCGCCGAGTCGCCAGGAGGAGCTGCTCACTCACCTCGCCGCGGGCAAGGACCTGGCCATGGTGACCGATGCCGGGACGCCGCTCATCAGTGATCCCGGGGAGGGGCTGGTAGCCGCCTGGGCAGGACGGGGCGGGCAGGTCGTGCCCATCCCGGGCGCCTCGGCCGTGCTGGCTGCGCTGGTGGCCAGCGCCCTGCCCGTGGCGCGCTGGGGTTTCGAGGGGTTCCTGCCTCGGCGCGGCGCAGAGAGGCGCGAGCGGCTGGCGCGCATCGCCCAGGACGATCGCGCCACCGTCATCTTCGAAGCGGCCAACCGCACGGTCGCGACGCTGAAGGACCTGGCCGCGGCCTGTGGAGTGGATCGCACAGCCGCCCTTTCGCGGGAATTGACGAAGCTCCACGAGGAGACGCTGCGTGGCACGCTGGGTGAACTGGCTGGTCGTGCGTCGGCGGTGAGGCTGCGCGGCGAGGTCACGCTGGTCGTGGCCGGGGCGCAGGGGCCTCCGGCTGATCCGGCTGTGCCGGACGGGATGGGTCCCGTCTCGGCGGTGGAGCGCATGGCCGCGGGGCATGCACGCGTGGATTCTCTGGTGGCGGAGGGGCTGCCGCGCTCGGCGGCGGCTCGTCAGGTGGCAGCCGAAACGGGCCTGCCCAGGCGGTCGCTCTTCGCGCATGCTGTGAAAGGCGAGGAAACGGCGAGCCACGAAGCCGCACAAGTGATCGAAGACTTGCAGGAGGAGCGTCAGTGAGCCAGGAGCGCCTTTGCTCTATTCCTGGAGGACCTCAGGATGATCGTGAGATGAGTATTATCGAGGGCTCAGTTGACACGCAGGATAGGCAGACCGCGGTGTGGCGGTGCCGGCGGTCGCTGGTGGGCCGCACGGCGGTTAGGGCGGCGGCCACTTCGATTCTGTTCATCGCGTTGATGTTCCCAATGCCGCTGCCAGCGTCTGCTTGCTCTTCACCGAAGCCGTCGGCCGCGCTGGCGGCTGAGAGCGCTAGTCACATCGTCCTCGTCCGCGTGCTGGACGTCCGTGGGCCACGCGGCTATCCCACTGGATACGGGCTAAGGGTCATCGAGAACCTGAAGGGAGATGGTGGGCGTCACCTTGAGGTCGAGGCACTCATTTCCAGTCTGTGCGGCGACCGGGTTGCTCTGAGGGAAGGATTCCGAGCCGTGATCGCCTTTGACGTCCCGTTTCGTGGCGAGACTCTAGCGCCGTACTGGGTCATTGGTGACGATGGCACGGTGTCGTATGGAGACGGGGAGGTGCCCGCCGACGGCGGGACGCTCGAGCATCTCTTAGCTGCCATCAATGGTCTTCTTCCGGACACGGCGACGCTGGAATCCACCCAGCAGAAGGGCGGCGACCCGTTTCCATATCTAGTGGGCGCATCGCTGGGCGTACTAGCTTGGCTTCGAAGGTCCCGTCGGGTAAACGGGTCACTCACCCTGAAGGCGATCGATCACCCGACTGACGGCCTGAGGTAGCCTTCACCTCGCCGGGCCGCGAGTGGCCTGGTCATGGCTGGTGCGGCTACGGTGGTCCGGCCACGTCGCCGTAGGCTGCTCATGTCCGCTCTAGGTGGCCCTACGACGTGGCGGCCTGCAACGATTCGTCTGCCACGACACCGAGGTGAGATGACTGACGACCGGCTCCCGCAGGACCTGCCCGACGCCTCGCCTCAGCC
>JALZLQ010000213.1 GCA_030858605.1 Chloroflexota bacterium | reverse complement strand
CTACAGGAGGAGGCGTCGAGAGCCCTGGCGAGACGCCGGGATGGGTGCTCGATGGCGGGGCCGAGGGCGGGGCGGAAGGCGGAACGGAGGGCGGGGCCGAGGGCGGAACGGAGGGCGGAACGGAGGGCGGAACGCTCGGTAGCGCCGAAGCACTGGACGCTGGCGAGGCACTGGGCACAGGGGATGACGAGGGCAGCAGATCGGGACGCTCGGCTGCCTGTCCCCGCGTCGCGCTGGGCCTGGCGGTGTGGTCTCCCAGGACGGGTTCGGCATAGGAGAGCAAACCCAACGCTAGAAGCGTGACGCCCGACGCCATCAGCAGCGCAGGGACGATCCGGTCGATGAGGCGAAGGAGAGTGCGCATGAACCATCGACTGTAGCGCCTGTGCGGCCGGCGTCACGACTGACCTTCGGCGGTGCCCCACAAGGCCCGCGGCTACACTCGCCTGCGGATGCGTGGACCGATCGTCGTTGGTGTGCTGGCAGGGTTCCTGGTCGCGGTCGTCGTCGCGGCGGCATTCTTGGCCCTGGTAATGGCCGATCCTGCGGGTGGGGCTACCGCCACCAGCGCCGCGGGGTCCCCTGTCGGGCCGAGCGGAACTCCTCCTTCACCGACGATCACCGCAGGCCCAGACTCTACGGCCGCGCCGAGCCGGGAGCCCGCCGCCTCGCCCACGTTCCCCTCGCCCGGGCCGTCGCCCTCGAATGGGATCGAGTTCGGGCTCGCGGTGGGCGACGTCGCGCCCCCGCTGAGGCTCACCCAACTGGCGGGCGCGGAGGTCGACACCGTGGGGCTGCGCGGCCAGCCGCTGTGGGTCAACTTCATGGCCACCTGGTGCCCGCCCTGTCGCGATGAACTGCCCATCATGGACCGTCTCCAGCGCGAGCTGGGTGACCGCATGACCATCATCGTGGTCGACGTGGAGGAGGACGGCGATACGGTCGCGGCGTTCTTCGCCAGCCTGGAGGTGGCGCTGCCGGTGGCGCTGGATGAGGATGGTCGGGCACGGGACGAGTGGGGTGCCGTCGTGTTGCCGGTCCACTACTGGCTCGACGAGGAGGGTCGCGTGGGGGCTTTCCTCTACGGCGGGGCCGGAGTGGAGCAGTTCATCGAGGGTATAGGATCCGTGCTCCCCGACGCTGGCCTGGAACCATGACGAGGGCAGTGGCGATCGCCACTCCGGGGGCAGGGAGCGCGGCCCCGTGGTCGGTCATCACGGCTCGGGCGTCGCTCCGTCGCGCGGCCCCGCTCCTTGCGCTCCGTCCGCTCCTGGTGGTCTCGGATTTCGACGGCACGCTCAGTCCCATCGTGATGGATCCGTGGGGAGCGGCCGTGCTGCCCGCCGCGCAACGGGCCCTGCGACGCCTGGCTGGCGTCGATGGTGTCCACGTGGCGATCCTTTCAGGCCGCACCGCATCGGACGTGGCCGCGCGCACGCGCATCGGCGGGGCGAGCTACCTAGGCAACCACGGCGTGGAGCGGGGCAGGCTGGAGCGCCGCCAGCGCGCTGGGTCGATGGCCATCGAGGTGGTCGCGGTCGCGGACCGCTACGCGGAGGCGGCGGAACGGATCGCGACCCGGTTGCCGCAGCTCATCCCCGATCCGTGGCTGGTAGTGGAGCGCAAGGCGCCCGCGGTCAGCCTCCACTTCCGCTCCGCTCCGGACGTGGCTGCCGCCGCGGAGCTGGTGGCGGAGGCCGTCGACCGCTTGGATCCCGGGCGCGAGCTGGTCCGCTTTCCCGGGCGACGGGTGCTGGAGCTTCGACCGCCCGGAGTGCCGGCCAAAGGCGAGGCCATGGAGTCGCTGCTGGAGGAGCATCAGCCGGCAGTGGCCCTCATGCTGGGCGACGACGTCTCCGACGCTGAGGCGTTCGTGGCTCTCACGTCGGCGCGAGCGGCCGGACGGCTTGACGGCCTGGCCATCGCCGTCCAGGCCCGTACCGAGACCCCGCCGGCCGTGACCGCCGCCGCTGATCTCGTGCTGGCCTCCCCGGCCGAAGCGGCACGCTTCCTGTCCGGCCTGGCGCGACGCCTGACGCCTAGCTGAAGAGGAGCGGCTCGAAGCGGCGGGTGGTGTCGCGCAGTTGCCGGCTCGGCGGGCGGCCGCCGCCCTTGACCGCCGCCAGGTCGCGCAATTGCCGGCTCAGCCACCAGCCCAGATCCTCCGCGCGGACACTGGCCCGCAGCCGCCTCAGATGCATCAGCCGCTGCTCGTCGGGCATCTCCAGCGCCTCCAACAGTGTTCGGCTGGTGCCGGCCACGTCAGCGGCCGTGACGGTCAGGCTGTCCGAGGAAAGCTGCTCTGCCGCGCCGGCCGTTTCGGACAGAACGAGCACGGGCTCGCCCACCAGCACTGCCTCCTTGGCCACCAGGTTCATGCCGTCCACGATGGGGTTGACCAGCGCCACGTTCGCCAGTTGAAGTGCCGCGATGGCGACCGCGTAGTCCGACCCGTCCAGCAGCCAGATGGGTTGTGTGTCGGGATCACCCATGCCGTTCACCCGGGCGATGACCTCGCGCACCTCGGTGGCATATCGGGCGTACTCCGGCAGTCGCTCCCGGCTGGCTGACTGGATGGCCAGGAAGCGCACGGAGCGGCGAAGCTCCGGCTTGCGCTGGAGCAGCGCCTCGAAGGCCAGGAAGCCGCGTAGCGCGTTCTTGGATGGTTCGAGCCGGTCAACGCGCACGATGAGGCGCGGATCGCCGGCCCGTGCCAGGCGCGCCTCGAGGATCGCGCGCTGCTGCGCCACCTGGCGGCCGGCGGCGAAGGCGGCCAGGGACTTCGGATCCAGCGAGATGGGATACGAGCGGATCCAGATGGTGCGACCGCGCCAGCGCACGTGGCGGCCGTCCGGGTCCACCCGCGCATCGCGCACGAAGGCGTCCGCCGCGAGCAGGAAGTTGGTGGCGTAGCGGTCGGTCTGGAAGCCCAGGATGTCGTTCGCCAGCAGTCCCTCGCAGATGGAGCGGCGCAGGGCCTGGGGCAACACCTGCCAGGCCTCCACGGACGGCCAGGGGATGTGATTGAAGTGCAGCAGCAGGGCATCCGGCCGCGCCGCACGGACGGCCGCCGCGGCCAGATAGAGGTGGTAGTCCTGGAGCAGCACGACCGGCCGAGCGCCCGGTCCGGCGGCCAGCGCGGCGGCCCGGCCCAGCTCCTCGTTGACCACGCTGTAGCCGTTCTGCCACGCATCGATGAGCCGGTCGTCCACCCGCGGTTCATAGGGCAACTGGTAGAGCTGGTGCTGCAGGAACCACAGGAAGGGATTGGAGACGATGGTGTAGTGAGCGCGGAAGGCGTCATCGCTGACCTCCACGAGGCGCAGCTCCAGATCCTGGCCGGGCAGCTCGGCGGCGATCACTTCGCGCAACTGCGCGCTGGCACCCTTCCCCCCAGCCAGGGTCTCGCGTGCGGCCCTGTCCGCAGCGTCCATGGCGGCACTCACCCAGGTCACCGGCGCCAGGCGTCCCACCTCGGCCAGAGCAGTCACCAACCCGCCCGACCCGCGCTTGGCCCGCCACTCACCGGCGCGCGTCCGCTTGAAGGTCAACGGTCCGCGGTTAGAGACGACGACCAGCCGCTGGCCGGGCTCGAGCAGTCGCTCCAGGTGGTCGCGCAGCGTCTGGGCCCTACCGGGCGGCGCGACCATGCTCACCGCGCTTCGAGCCTCACAGCAGCGCCTGCGCGGCCTCCCGTGCCATGTCGATGACGGCCGTGGTCACCGGCGGCACGAGACCGATGACGATGGTCAGCGCCGCCGCGATGATCAGTCCCGCGCGAGTGAAGGCGCCCACCTCGATGGAGCGCGACCCCTCCGGCGCGTCGCGCATGTACATGTAAACGACGATGCGCAGGTAGTAGAAGGCGGCCGCCGCGGCGTTCAACATCATCAGCACCGCCAGCCAGGTGACCCAGCCACCGACCTCCACGGCGGCCAGGATGACGTAGGCCTTGGCGAAGAAGCCGGCCAGCGGAGGGATGCCGGTCAGCGACAGGAGAAAGAGCACCATGGCCAGTCCCAGCAGTGGGGCCCTTCGGCCCATTCCCGCGAAACTGGAGATCTGGCTGGTCACGCCGGGGCGGCGCTGGAGGGCAGCCACGCAGGCGAAGGCGCCCAGGTTCATGACCGCGTAGGCCGCAGAGTAGAAGAGTAGCGCTTCCAGGCCCTGCGTCTCGGCACGGGAGCCTACCGGCGCGGCAGCGAAGGCGGCGAGGCCGACCATGATGTAGCCCGTGTGCGCGATGGAGCTGTAGGCCAGCATCCGTTTCACGTTGTCCTGCGTGATGGCCACCAGGTTGCCCAGGGTCATGGTCACCGCAGCCAGCAGGAAGATGAAGGGCAGCCAGTCGGCCTTGAGCGGACCGAGCGCCTCCACGAAGAGTCGCAGGATGAGCGCGAAGGCGGCCACCTTCGGCCCCACCGAGAGATAGCCGGTGACCGGCGTTGGCGAGCCTTGGTACGCATCCGGCGTCCAGTAGTGGAAGGGCACCGCCGCGATCTTGAAGGCCACGCCGGTGGTCAGCAGCGCGAGGCCCATGGCCAGGCCGGGCGCCAAGCCCCCTTCTCCGGCAGCGACCCCCGCCAGCGTCTGGGCGATCTGGCTCACGTCCGTCGAGCCGGTGTAGCCCAGCACGAGGGCCAGCCCGAACAGGAAGATGGCACTGGAGAAGCTGCCCAGCAGGAAGTACTTGATGGCCCCTTCCGTCGAGAGGCCATCGCGCTTGGCGTAGCCGGCCAGCATGTATCCGGGCAGCACCAGCAGCTCCAGTCCGATGAAGATGATGAGCAGGTCTCGCGCGCCGCCCAGGAGCATGGCGCCGCTGATGGCGAAGAGCAGGGTCGTGCTGAACTCGGCCATGGGCAGGCCGCGCGGCTTCAGGTAATCCACCGCGAAGAGCACGCACAGGATGGCGATGCCCACGAAGAGCAGGTCCAGGAAGACGGTCAGCTGGTCGCGCAGGTAGACGCCGCCGACGAGCGGCGATCCGTCGAGTGGGAGGAGACCGATGCCGCCCGGCAGAGGGCCTGCTACACCGATGACCACCAGGGTGAGGGCCAGTCCGCCCACGGCCACGATGCTTACCAGGTCGTCGCGGCCGGGCACGATCATGTCCAGGATGATCAACCCGAAGGCGAGTCCGATGACCATGATCAGGGGCAGCGCGGCCAGGATCTCGTTGCCGGTCACGGCCGCCTCCACATCAGCCCGCTCATGGCGAGCCCACCGCGGGTGGCGTCCCGAACTGCGCCAATGCCTCAGCCACGGGCATCTGGATCAGATCCAGGAGGATCCCTGGCGCGACTCCGAAGATCACCGTCAACGCAACGAGCGGCGTGAGCGTCAGCAATTCCACGCGGGTCATGTCCGTGAGGTGATGGCCCAGTCCCTTCAGGAAGTCGGACAGCTCACCGAAGACGATGCGCTGATACATGAACATCATGTAGGCCGCCGAGAGGATCATCACGGTCACCGCTACGGCGGCCGCGATGGGCGCGTAGTCGAAGGTCCCCAGGAAGACCAGGAACTCGCCCACGAAACCGGCCAGCCCGGGCAGCCCCAGTGAGGCGAGCATGAAGAAGCCGAAGATGGCGGCAAAGACCGGCGTGGGTGCCGCCAGGCCACCCATCTTGTCGATGGTCCGATCGTGCGTCCGCTCGTAGATCACGCCAACGCACAGGAACAGGGCACCGGTGATGAGGCCGTGGCTGATCATCTGAAGGATGGCGCCCTGCATGCCCTGGGGCTGGAAGATGAAGATGCCCAGCGTCACGAAGCCCATGTGGCTGACGGAGCTGTAGGCCACCAGCTTCTTGAGGTCAGGCTGTACCAGGGCCACGATGGCCCCGTACACGATGGCGATGAGCGAGAGCACGATGATGAGCGGCGCCCACTCCTGCGCCGCGTCCGGGTATAGCGGCAACGAGAAGCGGATGAAGCCGTAGCCACCCAGCTTGAGCATGATCGCGGCCAGGATCACGGAGCCCGCCGTGGGCGCTTCCACATGCGCGTCGGGCAGCCACGTGTGGAAGGGGAACATGGGCACCTTGATGGCGAAGGCCAGGAAGAAGGCGCCGAAGGCCAGGAACTGGAGCGTGGGGTCGAAGCCGAAGCCGCGCAACTGCTCGAAGTCGAAGGCGCCCACCCAGGAACCGGTGGCGGCCTGGTAGCTGAAGGCCGTAGCCAGGATGGCCACCAGCATCAGCAGCGAGCCCACCAACGTGTAGAGCACGAACTTGAGCGTGGCGTAGATGCGATTGGCGCCACCCCAGATACCGATGATGAGATACATCGGCACCAACACGATCTCCCAAAAGATGTAGAAGAGGAAGAGGTCCAGGGCCAGGAAGACGCCGATCAAGCCCACCTCGAGCACGAGGAAGGCGATCATGTATTCCTTGAGTCGCGTCTTGATGGGCCCGAAGGAGGCCAGCAGGCTGATGGCCGTCAGCGTCGTGGTGAGCACCACCAGCAACAGCGACAGGCCGTCCAGACCGAGCTTGTACTGGATGCCGAAGCTGGGGATCCAGTCGGCCGTCTCAACGTACTGGAAGCCCGGCTGCGTGGCGCTGAAGGCGGCCGCCATGAGGAGCGAGAGAGCCAGCGTGACCAGCGCCGTGCCCAGGGCCAGCCAGCGCACCAGGTCGTCCCGGCCGCGCGGCACGAAGGCGATCAGTAGCGCCCCGATGAGCGGCGTGAACACGACGGCGCTCAGGATGGGGAAGCCGCCGAGGTCCATCAGCCGGCCACCACGAGATAGCCGATGGCCATCAGCAGCAGGCCGCCGGCGATGCCCAGGGCGTAGTTCTGGACGCGGCCGGTCTGGATGTGGCGGAGTCCGCGGCCGCTCGACTGGGTGGCCGCCGCCACGCCGTTGACGGCACCGTCGATGACGTGCACGTCGAACCACCACAGGCCACGAGCCACCAGGCCGCCTATGCGTATGAAGAGCAGGTCGTTCAGCTCATCGAAGTACCACTTGTCCTTGGAGATGCGGTACGGCCTGCGCAGCCGCTCGGTGAGCGAGCGGACGGTCTGCGCGCGCGGCGCGAGCCCGAAGAAGCCGAAGAGCCGCCAGCCGGCGACCATGCCGATGACCGCCACGGCCACGCTCACACCCAGCAGGATGCCGTCCAGTCCGAACAGCGTGTATGGCTCGTGCGGCAGCGCGAGCGCCACTTCCGCGCCGTGGAAGACCGGGTCGAGCATGTCGTGGATGGGCCCACTCTCCGGCGGGAAGCCCAGCAGGATGCCGATGAAGACCGAGGGGATGGCCAGCAGGATGAGCGGCACCGTCATGGACGGCGGTGACTCGTGGATCCTGGGTTCCACCTGCGGATCGACGTTGCTGGGACCGTAGAAGGTCTTGCCCATCAGCCGGAACATGTAGAACCCAGTCAGCAACGCGACCCCCACACCGATGGCCCAGACCCATGGGAATCCGAACTTGAAGGACTCAGCCAGGATCTCGTCCTTGCTCCAGAAGCCGGCCAGGGGCGGGATGCCGACGATGGCCAGCGAGCCCACGAGCATGGTGATGTGGGTGATGCGGATCTTCTTGCGCAGCCCGCCCAAGCGCTCCATGTCCTGCTCATCATGCACGGCGTGGATGACGGACCCGGAGCCCAGGAAGAGCAGGCCCTTGAAGAAGCCGTGGGTCACCAGGTGGAAGATGGCCGGGATGAAGGCACCGGTGCCCAGGGCCGCGAACATGTAGCCCAATTGGCTCAACGTGGAGTAGGCCAGCACGCGCTTGATGTCGGTCTGGGTGAGGGCGATGGTGGCGGCCATGAGGCAGGTAAAGATGCCCACCGCGGCCACCACTACGAGCGCCTCCGGTGCCTGGGCGAAGAGCGGGTTGGCACGCGCCACCAGGTAGACGCCCGCGTTGACCATCGTCGCAGCATGGATGAGGGCGCTCACCGGCGTGGGCCCCTCCATGGCGTCCGGCAGCCAGACGTGCAGCGGGAACTGGGCACTCTTGCCGACCGCTCCGGCGAAGAGCAGCAGGCAGATGCCGATCATCATCCAGCTCTCGATGGCGCCGCTTGCCAGCGCCTCCGGCAGCAGCTGGAAGACCTCCGTGTAGTTGAGCGTGCCCACGGTGGTCCAGATGGCCATGATGCCCAACCCGAAACCGAGATCGCCGACGCGGTTGACGATGAAGGCCTTCTTGGCCGCCAGGGCCGCGCTGCGCCGCCGGTACCAGAAGCCGATGAGCAGGTAGCTCGACAGCCCCACCAGCTCCCAGGCCGCGAAGAGCAGCAGGAAGTTGTCGGCCAGTACCAGCAGCAACATGCTGAACATGAAGAAGTTGAGGTAGGCGAAGAAGCGCCAGCGGCCGGGGTCGTGGGCCATGTAGCCGATGGAGTAGATGTGCACCAGCAGGCCCACCGTGGTGACCACGATGAGCATCACGGCGGTCAGGGCGTCGACCCCGAAGTTCACCTCGACCGTGAAGTCGCCGGCCGGGATCCAGCGATACACATCGAAGTGCAGCCCGGCTTCGCCGAAGGCGCCCACGATGAGCGTCTGGTACACGAGGTACATGGCGATGGCCCAGGTGACGACCATCATGGCCACGGCCACGATCCAGCTCATGCCGCCCAGGCGGCGGCCCACCAGCGCGGTCAGGGCGAAGCCGATGAGCGGCAGCGCCAGCAGTGCCAGGACCATCATCTGATCCAGCTGCGTTCCGGTCGCCCCGGCCCCTCCGGCCTCGGCGAAGAGCGGCACCCGCTACTCCCGCATGGACGCGTACTCGTCCACGAGTGGCGTCCTTCGGTTTCGGTAGATGGCGATGACGATGGCCAACCCCACCGTCGCTTCGGCGGCAGCCACGGCCATCACGAAGAGGGCGATGACAGCGCCTTGGGCGGCGAGTGCCGGTATGAACGCGCCGAAGGCCACGATGGCCAGGTTCACGGCGTTGAGCATCAGCTCGATGGACATGAGCATGGCGATGGCGTTGCGCTTGGCCAGGAAGCCGAAGGTGCCGATGGTGAAGAGCAGGCCAGACAGGATCAGGTACGCGTCCAGTGACTGGGTCATGGCTCGAGACGCTCCAGCGTGGAGGGCCGGTCGGCGTCGCGTTCGCCCGGGTCGATGGAGTCCTCGCGCTTGGCCAGGAAGATGCCCCCGATGACGGCCGCCAGGAGGAGCACGCCCACGATCTCGAAGGCGAAGACGAACTCGGTGAAAAGGAGCGTGGCCACGACCGCGGTGGAGGCTTCCGCCGGCGCGTCAAGGACGTCTGGCCAGTCGGTGTAGAGCACCACGAAGATGAGTATCACCGCCAGCACGATGGCGGCCAGGCCGCCCGCCCACGCCTGACGGTGGAAGACGAGCTTGCTGGGACCGGCCTTGGTCTGGGTGAGCATGATGGCGAACAGGATCAGCACGCCGATGGCCCCGATGTAAATGAGCACCTGCGCCGCGGCCACGATGGGCGCCCCGAGGAGGACATAGATCCCGGCAAGCGCCCCGAACGAGAGCATCAGGAAGAGTCCGGCGCGGATGATGTCCTTGCCCAGCACGACCATCAAGGCGGCGCCCAGCATCATGCCCGCCAACAGCATGAAGATCAGGTCGTCCCACGCCCACCCGATGAAGGGGACGGTCTGGGGTAACGCCACTCCCCGGGGCTCGGCTAGCGGGGGTGGGCGTGGCCGCCGGCGTTGCCGCCGCCGCCCGCGCCGTCCGCTGCACCCGTAGGCTGGTGGCCGTTGGTATGGGCATGACCGTTGTCGTTGGCATGCCCGTGGCCGTTGCCGTTGGCGATGCCGGGCGGCAGCATCGGCAGCATGCGGCCCATGGGCAGTGACCGCCCGTCCGACTCAGCGCGCGACGCCCAGTCCCGCTCCTTGCGCACCCACGTCAGCTCCGTGTCGCGATCGATGGCGCTGATGGCCATCAGGTCGATCATCGGTTCTGCACGGCTCTCGTGGCTGAGCTCGAAGTCCGGCCCGCAGCGCAGCGCATCGTAGGGGCAGGCGTCGACGCAGATGCCGCACAGGATGCAGCGACTCTCGTCCACCTCGTATTTCTCCAGCACGCGTGGCTTGGGCATCAGCGCACCCGTGGGACAAGTTTCGGCACACCGCCCGCAGGAGACGCAGGGCGTCGTGTTGAGGCTCATGTCCAGCGGCGTGGTGACCAGCGTGTCGAAGCCGGTGCGCATGAAGTCGTAGCAGGCCGCGCCGACGATCTCCTTGCATACGTTGGCGCAGCGGCCGCAGTCGATGCAGCGGGAGGGCTCGCGCAGGATGAAGGCGTGGGAGTCGTCCCGAAGGTAGTCGTGGTTGGTGCCAGTGAAGCGGTTCTCGCTCACGCTTCGGAAGGAGAAGGCGCCGCGTGCTTGCGGCTCCAGCGTCTTCAGGGTGGTGCCGTACTCGATGCCCTGGCGGCGCAGGTCGCAGTAGCCGATGGCCTCGCATGTGCACTGCAGGCAGCGCTGCGACTCGGCCATCGCCTCCTGTTGCGTGTAGGGGATCTCGTACTCGACATAGGAGCGGTTGCGGATCTCCGGCTCCATGGCCTTCAGCCGGTAGCGCGGCTCCTTGACCTCGTTGGTGAAGGGCACGATGGACAGGAACTCGGGCTGCGGCTCGGCCAGCGTCTGGCGCGTTCGGATGGACTCCAGGTCCAGGCCCTTCAGGTATGCATCCATGGCGTATGCCGCGCGTCGCCCCTCCGCGTTGGCCTGCACGACGGTGGCCGCGCCGATGCGCACGTCGCCCGTGCCGAAGACGCCCGGCCGGCCCGTGGCGAAGGTCACCGCGTCGGCCGCCAGCCGCCAGTTCTTGGCCTCCACCCCGTCCGCGCCACGATCCAGCCAGGACAGGTCTGGTCCCTGGCCGATGGCCAGCAGGACACGGTCACAGTCGATCACGAACTCCGTGCCGGCCACCGGCTCCGGCCGCCGTCGCCCGGAGGCATCGGGCTCGCCCAGCCGCATGCGCTGGAACTCGACCCCGGTCACTACGTTGTTCTCGTCCGCAATGACCCGCGTAGGCGCTGCCTGGAAGATGGCGCGGGCACCCTCCTCCAGCATCTCGTGGACCTCGTTGGCGGCGGGCATGTCCTTCATGTCGCGGCGATAGACGAGGGTCACCTCGGCCGCTCCCTGCCGCACGGAGGTGCGCGAGCAGTCCATGGAGGTGAAGCCGCCGCCGATGACCACGACGCGGGTGCCCTCATGACCCGGATAGGGCAGGCCGAGGGTCGCCACGCGCAGGTACTCCAGCCCGTCGAGCACGCCCTCCGCGTCCTCGCCGGGGATGCCAAGCTTGTTCGTGTCGTAGCAGCCGATGGCCACGCAGACGGCGTCGAAGCCCTGGTTCTGGAGGTCGTCCAGCGTGAAGTCGCGACCGAGGGCGGCGTTGGTGACCAGCTTCACGCCCAGGTCATAGACACTCTGGTACTCCGCCTCAAGCACCTCGACCTTGGGCAGTCGGTACTGCGGGATGCCATAGCGCAGCATGCCGCCGGCCGCAGGGTCCCGCTCGAAGACGGTCACCTCGTGACCGGCGATGGCCAGGTAGTA
>JALZLQ010000211.1 GCA_030858605.1 Chloroflexota bacterium | reverse complement strand
CGGAGGGCGAGGTCATCGCTCAGGCCCCTTTCACCATCGCCTTCGACGAGTCGGAGCCGTGGGATGCGGTGCCGGAGGGATGTAGGTACCGCTGGGCGGGGGATCAGCAGTTCGCGCGTCTCACTGGTCGTCACGGTCTTCGTCAACGCGCACGAGGCGATGACGTCCCATCAGAACCAGTTCAGCCGGGCTGAGGACCTGGGACTGGCCATCGAGCGGCTGTCCGGACCGGGCGAGTCGGCTTCTCTATTGCACGCCACGACGCACTCTGCCGTGCAGTTCCTGGTGGGCCACCGCGTGGTCGACATCTCGGTCGGTGGGCAGGACCTGGACGTCGATGCCAGCGAGTGGGACTCGACGGCTCGAACGCTCGCGGCGCTCCTCTTCGAACGACTGCCCTAGCGGGCCGACGTCGCCGATCAGCGCGGGTAGCGGTCGTCCAGGTCGAGTTCGTCGCGCGAGCGGTCGTCGCGGCCGCGGCCCCGGCCGCGCGGGTTGGTCAGCCAGATCAGGAACAGCAGCAGTGCCACGCCGAGTACCCAGGGGATGCCCAGCGCGCCGGCGAGGATCAGTCCGAAGGCTCCCCCGATGAGCGTGCCGCCGATGCCGTCGGCGGCGATGGCCGGGCCGCAGGCGAGGACGAGGAAGCCCAGCACCCACACGACGAGGATGACCTTCAGCCAGGCGTTCGTGCTCATGGCCGGACGCCGTATCACGGGACCTTGGGGCCGGCTGAGCGGATGCCCCCAGTCACGCCGTCCTGGAACTGGCGGAAGTTTTCCACGAACATGCCCGCCAGCTTCTGGGCCTGTCGATCATAGGCCTCTGGGTCCGGCCAGGTGTCGCGCGGCTGGAGCACCTCGTCAGGCACTCCTGGGCAGGAGGTGGGGACCTCGACCCCGAAGATCGGATCGGTCCTGGTAGGTACGCCATCCAGCCGACCGTCCAATGCGGCGCGGACCATGTTGCGCGTGTGGGTGATGTCCATGCGGTGTCCGGTGCCGTACGGCCCACCGGTCCAGCCGGTGTTCACCAGCCAGGCGCCGACATCGTGTCGACCGAGTCGGTCACCCAGCATCTGCGCGTACACGCCGGGGTGGCGCGGCATGAATGGGGCGCCGAAACAGGTCGAGAAGGTGGCGCTGGGCTCCACAACGCCGACTTCCGTGCCGGCCAGCTTGGCGGTGTAACCGCTGATGAAGTGGTAGAGCGCCTGATCACGGCTCAGCCGGGCGATGGGCGGCAGGACACCAAAGGCATCGGCCGTCAGCAGCACCACGTTGGTGGGCTGACCGGCCACCCCCAGGTCGGAACTGTTGGAGATGTAGTCCAGCGGAAACGCGCCGCGCGTGTTCTCCGTGAACTCATCCGAATCCAGATCCAGCTCCCGCGTAACGGGATCGATGGCCACGTTCTCCAGGATGGTCCCGAAACGTCTTGTGGTGGAGTAGATGTCCGGCTCGTAGATGTGCGAGAGGCGGATGGTCTTGGCATAGCAGCCGCCCTCGAAGTTGAAGACGCCCTCCGGCCCCCAACCGTGCTCGTCGTCCCCTATGAGCGTTCGCTCCGGGTCCGCCGAGAGCGTGGTCTTGCCCGTACCGGAGAGGCCGAAGAAGACCGCCACGTCGCCGCCCTTGCCCACGTTGACCGAGGAGTGCATGGGCAGCACTCCCTCGTCGGGCAGCCGGTAGTTCATGATGCCGAAGGCACCCTTCTTCATCTCTCCGGCGTATTCGGTGCCGCCGATGAGGATCTCCTGCCGCGACAGGTGCACCAGGATCACGGTCTCGCTGTGGGTACCGTCACGGGCCGGGTCGGCGCGGAAGGTGGGCGCGTCGATGATGGTGAAGTCAGGCTCGAAGGCGGCCAGCTCGGCGGCGCTTGGCGTGCGGAACAGGTTGCGGCAGAAGATGCTGGCCCAGGCGCTCTCGGTGTAGGCACGCACGGAGCGTCGATAGGTTGGATCGGCGCCCACGAAGCAGTCCTGGATGAACAGCTCCCGGTCAGCCAGGTGCGCCAGCATCCGCGACCGCAGCGCCTCGTAGCGCTCCTCGCTGATGGGCTGATTGAAGCCACCCCACCAGACGCCATCGTGGCTGCCTGGTTCGTCCACGATGAACTTGTCCTTGGGGGACCGTCCCGTGTGCGCTCCGGTACGCACCACCAGCGGTCCATCAGCAGCGACGAAGCCCTCATCCCGGCGGATGGCGTGCTCGTAGAGCTCGGCCACGGACAGGTTGGAGAAGGCGCGCCGTCCCAGAGAGGCCGGCGCCGAGGCGGTGGTGAGGGTCTGACTGGCGGACACGTGGTCACTCCTAGCCCGGTGGTCGGGCCCCCAGGGACTCCGGCCATCGGCAGTGGTTAGACCGGCCGCGCGTGCCTCTGGCAGGGATCCAGGTCAGAGGAGTCGGCTTCCGCAGTCCATGATCTTCTGGCGGGGCTCTGCCGACATCGTACACCTGCGCGCATCACGCCAACGGGGCCTATGGCACCGCCGACGTTTCAGCCGCGAAGCGGAACGAGCGATCCCAGCGTCACCGTCCTTGCCCCACTCGCGGCTTGTGAGCCAGGAATTCCAGGAGGTCCAGCTTGGTCACGACGCCGGCCGGGCGCCCGCCACTCACTGCCACCACGGCACCCGCGCCGTCCGACAGCAGTCGGAAGGCCTCATCCATCGTGGCCGAGGCTTCGATGGTGGGCAGGGGTCGCTCCATGACCTCACCGACGGTGCGCTCCACCACCTGCGGATCCCGATAGGCGCGCTCCAGCAGGCTCCGCTCGCTGATGGAGCCGACGATCCCCTCGATGGCCTCGTCCTCGCGCTCGGTGACGGGCATCTGGCTGATGCCATAGCGCTGCAGGGTATCGATAGCCGATGCGACGCGGTCGGTGGTGCGCGCCAGCACCACTTGCGGCAGGGCATCGGCGTGATGGCCGTTTCCAAGCACGGCCGCCACTCGCTCCCGGCCGGTGGGTGAACCGAGCAAGCCGTTGTTGCGCATCCACTCGTCGTTGTAGAGCTTGGAGAGGTACGACCGGCCGCCGTCCGGCAGGACCACGACGATCACGGCATCGCGACCCGTGTCCGTCTCCGTGAGCTCCCGAGCTATGCGCAGCGCGGCCACGAGCGCCGTGCCGCACGACTCGCCCGATAGGATGCCCTCCTCGCGCGTCAGGCGCCGGGCGGCGGCGAAGGCCTCCGCGTCGGAGACACGCTCCCAGCGGTCGACCGTTTCGGGGTCGTACGTGCCCGGGAAGAAGTCCTCGCCGACTCCCTCGGTCAGATAGGGGCGTGCCGTGTCGCCGGACAGCACGCTGCCCTCCGGGTCCGCTCCGACGACGATCAGATCCGGGCGCTGCGCCTTGAGGTAGTGGGCCATGCCGCTCACCGTCCCGCCCGTGCCCACCGACACCACGAGATGGGTGATGCGACCCTCCGTCTGGCGCCACAGCTCAGGCCCCGTGGTCCGCTCGTGCGCCAGCGGGTTCTCCATGTTGTGGTACTGGTCTGGCTGGAACGCGCCCGGGATATCACGCGAGAGGCGCCGCGCCACGGAGTAGTAGCTCTCGGGCGACTCGGGCGGGACGTTGGTGGGACAGAGGACCACCTCGGCACCGTAGGCCCGCAGCAGGGCCTGCTTCTCGGTGGACTGCTTGTCGGCCATGACGAAGATGCAGCGGTAGCCCTTGATGGCCGCTGCGATGGCCAGCCCGTGCCCGGTATTGCCGCTGGTCGGCTCGATGATGGTCCCGCCCGGTCGCAGGTGGCCGTCGCGTTCGGCGGCCGCGATCATGGGCAATCCGATACGGTCCTTTACCGAGCCGCCCGGATTGAGCATCTCCAACTTGGCCAGCAAGAGCGGCTGACGATCGGCCGGGCCCAGCTCGCGCGTGACGCGGGTGAGGCGCACCAGGGGTGTGTCGCCCACCAGGTCGAGGATCGAATCCGCGTAGTCCATGCGGCCGGAGTATAGGCTGGCCGCCAGGGCCACCGAACGAGTAGGCGAGGCAGCCGGGACCTCAGGTCGCTGGCTGTGTCTCATCGACGGGCTCTGGTCCAGGGCGCGGATCCTCGCGATGCGGACGCCGGCGCCGCCACAGGATCGTCACGACGCCGAGGGCGATGAGACCGACGCCGATGAGCTGCGCCGTTGGGATGCCGCCGGCCACGGTCCAGTTGTAGCCCTCCCGGAAGGTCTCCAGGAAGGAGCGGATTGCCCCGTACCAGATGGCCCAGAAGGAGGCCACGTCCCCATCGCGCAGCCGGTGAGCGAATCGGCGGCCCAGCCACATGGCCACCAGGCCGCCCCCGATGGTCAGTGCCGATTCATAGAAGAACAGCGGATGGAAGCCTGTCGTGGCCTCCGGGAATGCCTCGCACGAGTACTGCTGGATACGGTTGGCACACTCGATGGCGATACCCCAGGGCAGGTCCGTGGGAGGCCCGTAGAGCTCCTGGTTGAAGAAATTGCCCCAGCGCGCGATGCCCTGCGCGAAGAACGTGCCCGCGATGACCGAGTCCAGGGCGCGCCAGACCGGGATGCCCCGCGGTCTCACGTAAAGGATGATGCCCAGCGCCGCCCCGGCCACACCGCCGTAGAGCCCCAGACCGCTGTAGGGCGGCAGCACGATGGCCAGGAGGTCGGAGCTATAGCGGTGCCACTGGTCGATGACGTGATAGAGGCGCGCGCCGACGATGGCCAGCACGGCGCTCAGCACCAGGACGCCGGTCACATGCTTGGGGTCTATGCCGCGCCGGGCGGCCTCGCGCTGCGTGACCAGCACCAGGACGGCCACTCCCAGCACATAGCCCAGCCCGTACCAGCCCACTGCCAGCGGGCCGATCTCCAGGGCGATGGGATCCGGGGTGATATCGATCACCGCGGGAGCATAGCGGCGGCTGGGCAGCGCGGCCCACCTATACTTGGCCGCGCATGAACGACGGGTTCGCCTGGTGGCTCGTGGTCCTGGGCATCGCCATCGGAGTCGGCCTTTCGTGGCTGGTCCTGGGCCGCCTGCCGCGCACCGACGCAGACATCGGCGAGGACGAACGGGCCGTCGAGGCCGCTTGGATCAGTCGAGCCATCGCTGACTACGGGGGCGTGGCGCCGCCCGCGCTGGTGGAGGAGGTGCTCGAGCTGCACGGCCACTACCTGCGTGGCCCGGCCCTTGATCCCGACAGACACTCGCCGGATGGATCGGAGGATGAACTCACAGAGGGCGACATCCTTGAGGGCGAGATCGTCGACGGCGAGGTCGTCGACGGCGAGGTCAGAAGTCGCCGCTGAGGACCGGCGTTTCGGGCCGATCGTCGCGGACCACCAGGAAGCGGTCACCACTGCGACCGGCGTCCTGGGGCTCCGGCATGGGACCCATCCAGTAGGCAGCGTCGCCCACCACCCTGAGACGTCCCACCCGAGTGCGCTCGCCCTCGCGCTCCAGGTAGCAACCGTACTCGGTGCCCTCTGGGATGGCCTCCAGGGCCTGTGACAGAACCACCAGCTGACGGCTCTCGGGATCGAACAGGACGGAGCCCCCCGCCGCGCCCGACGCGTCGACGAGCGGGACCATCATGTGTGCGGGCTGCTGAAGCACTCGATCCACGGCGGCGGCCATGGCGGCGACCTGGTTCTCGGTCAGCGACGCGTCGCCCCCGTCGCGCGAGACGAGTCCCAGCGGGCCGCCTAGCAGCGCCCCGACCAGGAAGAGAGCTGCCGCGAAGCCAGCAGCGATGGCCAGCACGGCCGGCCCGGGAGTGCCGGACGTTCGGACCATCCCGGCGGCGGGACGCTTCACCCCGGTCATGGCGACCGCCGCCAGGGTCCGCTCGCGGGCACCGCCCGGCGCGCTGAGGGTTTCCGGCACGTTCTCGGCCATGACGCGGCTGGCGATCAGCCAGGCTCGATACTCTGCGGCGCAGTCAGGGCAGTCCGCAAGGTGTGCGCTGAGGGCTTCGGCTTCCTCGACTGTGTCCGCATCGAGGGCGGCCAGACCGCCAGGCGCCAGAAAGCTCGACTCCAGTCGATCGAGGACCTCAGCGTGGTCCATCTGATGCCTCCCCCGCTCGACCAGCGTCGCCCTCGACGGCGGCCAGCACGGACGCGTCTGCCATCCGAGGCGGCGGCGCGATCTCGGCACCGAACAGCTCGGTGAGTGTCTGACGGAGGCGCAGAAGCGCCCGACGCGTCCGGGTCTTGACCGTGCCCAGCGGCTGATCCAGGCGCTGCGCGATCTCCACCTGGGTCAGGCCTTCGTAGTAGGCCAGCTCCAGGACCCTGCGTTCCGGCCCGGGGATGGTGGCCAGGGCGTCGCGGATCTCGGCACGGGTGGCCACCTCTTCGAGGACCTGCGCGGGGTCTACCGATGTCGCTCCGGATCCAAGCAGCGTGCCGTGGGTCAGCGCTCTATCCAGGCCGCGACCGTCTCGATCGTCGTCGGACATGATCGCACTGAGCGGCAGGGCCGGCGGTCGGCGACCCTGATGTCGCAGGCGGTCGATGGCTCGGTTGCGCGCGATCGTCGAGAGCCAGGCCAGAAGCGAGCCCTGCTTCGGATCGAACAGCTCGGCCCGGTTCCAGAGAGCCATATAGGTGTCCTGCAAGACCTCCTCCGCGATGGTTCGGTCGCCGGACCGCCGGAATGCGGCCCTGAAGATCGCGTCGGCGTGCCGGTCGTACAGCTCAGCCAGGGCGGCCGCATCGCCGGCTGCCACGTTCGTCACGAGTTGGGCATCAGTGCGCCGCGCTGCGAACGGTTCCATTCGGGACTACGTACCCTGCCGCGTGATGGTTTCCGAAGCATCTCGGTGCGCGTCAGACCAGCCTCGGTGACGGCGCACCTCGTGCAGCACGCCCATGGGAAGGCGCGCTTCGAGACATGACACGCCGTCCCGTTCGACGTCCGCCCCATGGAGGGCTCCGGCCGGCAGATCGAGCCGGTCCCCCGTGTTCAGCTCGAATGATGCATCGACCTCCGGGAGCCGGAATGTGATCGAGCCCGCGATGGTCAGGACGATCTTGTCGTAAGAGTGTCGGTGAGCCGGGTAGTGGTCGCCGGGTCCGTTGGACCACTCCGACGCCGGCCAGCCGTCTATCTCGCCGCTCAACCGAGCGCCCCGATCTGCACACCGATCAGCGTACCGACCAGGAACGTGACGCCCGCGGCGAGCGCCCCGATGGCGACCTGGCGGAGGCCCGAGAAGATGAGGCTGCGCCCCGTGACCAGGCTGACGCCGGCACCC